>VFKH01000007.1 GCA_009885615.1 Parachlamydiales bacterium | reverse complement strand
TTTTGTTTGTATTGCGGGCTGATACGGGGGTGATTACTAAAACCAACGGGGGTTATAAGCTCACACTTAAAGGCATGGATGATAAGGTATTGTATTTTAGCGACCGTCCTGTGAGAAAGGCAGGTTATATCACAATAACTCAATTCATGGACGATTGGAGTAAAGGCAATAATAGCTTTAAAAAGACTCCCCCCAATGCGGCTATTGTACATGCCGATTTGTATCCGAGTGATAAGGGTAGGGCGCCGGCGCTAGCTGTGGAGTTGACGAATCCAACCAACACGGCTAATGGCTGGACATTCGACATAAAAGTTATGGGGGGAGGGAGTATGGAGGAAGCTGAGGTATCGAATGTGAGTGTGTTCGTCGACGCGGGCTATGACCCCCTAGCTCAGCGGGGAATCGGGTCTCCACATATGAAGGTAGGTATGAGTGAGTATTATGAGGTACTGAACGATTGAGGGGGCGTATAAAGGTGGGGGCACAGTGTGGTTTTGCGCTTGGTGAGTAGCTGCAGCTAGCGATATGGGGTATGGGGGCGCAGTAGCCCCTTTCCCTTCATCAAAATCCCCGACTTACGCTTCACCCACATATCACGCTGCCAAGTCTACTCCCGCCCTAAACTATCCTAGCCACCTGCGGCCATAGTCTACCAAACGCTTAGGTGGCGTTTGTTGCGCCTATTGCCGTAGACGTATGGCTAGGGTAGTTTCCCGAAGGATGCTTGAGCTATTCTCAATTCATTGTTGCAGAATTGATACCCTGGAAATAAAAAACTTTTTTCAACTGATCCAATAAAGGTCTTATTGGGATGAGTTTTTAAGTGCAATTATCTATTGTACGATGCGTTTTTTTAATTGCACGCCGCAATTTGAATTAAGATTTAGCCATGATACACCCCTCGTCCACGTTTCCCCACGTAAAATACACCTAAGTTTTCCATGGCATCATCCAAGCGTTTTAATACAATTACTCCAAGAAGCGGTGAAAGTGGAGAGCCTTTAGATATGCCGCAATGGATATCGTAGTACTCCCTCCGTAGTTTTCAACCCGGGTTAAACTATTAGCCATAAGTGATACCACGCGCGTATCTGGAATAAGTGATCGCACGTGGGGATAGCAATATCTCATGTTGAATCGATGCGTAATATCCGGCAATATCACTGCGATAAACGTGTTGGTACTCACTCAAGCGCTTGTTGCGTTTCACGCACAGCCGCTTTAAGACCACTCTTTCCTTTGAGGTTAAAGCATCGCTTAGATGAAAAAGGTGTAAGGAGGGGCGTTAGCACAATTGCAATGCATTTTAATACAAGCGAGTCTATTGCTGCCCAGACGACTTTTGTTTCATCTGCAAAACGGTATTGTGTTTGCTGGATGAGAATCGAAACTCAGCCGCCAATAAAAGATAGAGGCTCCCAGAACAATCATGATTCAATACACATGTAAGTAACAGGGAAAGGGGAAGTAATTACGTAGTTTCTAATTCGTGCCTCAAGTAATTTAGAGCACTTGAAACCGTCATTTGTACTATCCTTCCTCTGTTGTCTCCAAATTGGAATTTCTTTACTATAGTCTTAGTTGGTAAAGCAATGGCAATCCAAACGAGTCCAACAGGTTTTTCTATTGATCCGCCATTTGGTCCGGCAATACCACTAGTTGAAATACAGCAATCCACACCCATTTTTTTTCGACCGCAAATAGCCATTTCCTTGACAACTTCCTCACTTACTGTACCAAATTTTTCGAGGGTTTCAGGTGAAACATCCGCCAAACTAATTTTTAATGCATTACTGTAGGTAAGTAAAGATCCCATGAAATAATCTGAGGCACCCGAAATACTGCAAATTTGGCTTGCTAATAATCCAGAAGTACAACTTTCAACAGTTCCAATTGTCATTTTTCTTATGCGAAGCATTTCTCCAATTATTTGGGGTAGACTATCGTTTTCAAATCCATAGAGTGCTTCAGGAATTAAATTTTTTAGCTCATCAAAATAAGCATCAATTATTTTCTTGTCTTCTTCTCCACGATAAGAGGTAATTCTAAGTTTTACCAAACCAGGTGAAGGCAGATAGGCAAGACCGAGATTATTAGAACGAATAGAATTTTCCCAATTGTAAATTATCTCTGCTAAAAAAGACTCGCCAATTCCCTGGGTTAATGCAGTTTTATGATAGATAGATTTTAAACTAAATTTTTCTTTCAATCTCGGAATAACTTCCTCTAAAATTATCCCTTTCATTTCATACGGTACACCAGGAAGACTGATGAATATTTTTCCTTTTTCCTCAAACCACATGCCTGCTGCAGTTCCATAATCGTTTTTTAAAACAAGGCAATTTAGAGGTAGTTCTGCTTGTTGAATATTTGACTCTAACATTGGTCGGTTTCTTTTAAAGAAATAGTCTTCAATTTTTTTTAATGTTGGTAAATGAACTTCCAAACGTGTGTTAAAATAGCTGCAAAGAGTATGTTTAGTTATATCATCTTTCGTTGGACCTAAACCTCCAGTTATAATAATGCAGTCTGTATTTGAATCGATTGAATCCAAGGAACTTTTAATTGCTTCAGTGGTATCTGAAATAACTGTTGTCCGAACAATACGTGCTCCAATAAGCGACATTTCTTGTCCAATCCAAGCTGCGTTGGTATTAATTGTTTGTCCAATCAATAACTCGTCGCCAATACTTAGGAGTTCAATATTCATTTTTTTTTGCTCCAAGTTCAATAAATTTTTGAAGGGTTTTTGGAGCACTTCCGGCTCTTGGAGGATCGAGTACAATTGTTGCAATTGTCACATTAAATTCAGGGTGTTGTTTGAGAAACTTTCCAACATCTGCTGCAAAAAATGAAATGTTTGAAATTTGGTTGTTCTCTGCATTTTTTTTAGCATCTTCTATTGCTTTAAGGTGGACCCCAAAGTGTCGACCAAAAACTAGCTGATACTTGTTAGTTTTACTACCCTAATTTTGGGTTTTTTGTTTTCTTTGCTTAAAACAGCAAAGCTTGCCTTAGTCTATTTTGTTATCTCTTTTTTGCCTACTATTTTCATGTCTCTCTTGGAGGGGTTTACAGAGGGACTCCCTTTGTCAGGGGCCACGTGGGGACTAAAGCCCCCGCCCTTGTTACGTGCGAAGCATGCAACCCTTGGAAGCTCCGAGCAGCTCCTACATAGCACCGCGCAGGAGCAAAAAGGATTCCTTTTACCCATACTTCCTCCTAATAATCACACTTTCTTTAAGACTGTATCTTCCAATAAACACCTCTCGAGGAGTTTTATTCTCTAATGACTGATGTCAGAACTTTTTGCTCAACTAGCTAAACAGGGTTGTATTCCAAAAAATCCAGATACAGAGTTGCTCAGCCCTAGAGTAACAGCACCTGCAGCTGCAACTACTGCCGAAAAAGAGCTTATGGAATCCCTTGGACGGCTTTTCGTTCAAGCAGCTAAGAGCAATCTTCCAATAGGTCAAATTTTTGACCTGGTTTTTTTACGGATCTTCAGGTTTTTTCTAGTCAGAATCTTGGGGAATATAAAGAAGATCCTCAAGCATGGATAAAAAAACAGTGTAGTAAAAATAGTCTATGTATAGCTAAGCCTATTATGGGGTGCAGGAGCCTAGAAGAGCTCGTAGAGCTAGACGTTACTTACACTGTAATACCTGAAGAGCTAGATCTTGAAGAAGCAAAGATTTTTGTCCTTAACGCCTGTATAGAAGCGACTGCACAAAAGGAAACCCCCTGGTATGAAGCCGCTTATCTGATAGCCTCGACTATGAAAGAGAGCCTGGGACCTGACTGGGAGACTTCATGCGCTCTTCCTGCAGAGGTCTTTCAAGATAGTATCAAAGGAGAGTTTTCTAAAGAGGCTTTCTTGCATGCTATTAGGTGGGCCTGGCCAGATATTCCCAGAACCTAAGATGACGCTAACGCGTGGATGACTACCCAAAAATATCTTGAAGAGTGGATCCAGACCCATGATGTGGCTATGGTTAAAGACCTGCTTCAGTTCCCTTACTGGAAGCCGTTTGCTAACAAAAGAGCCTGTTAACATTAAAATATTCTATACTAATAAGGGAGAGGTAGTTAGATTGCCAACAGCTCATACTTGTGGAAGGCAACTTTGTCTTTCTACAGGTTACGCCACCCAAGCAATATTTGATGCTAAGATCAAGCAGTCGCTGGATGATGTTAGGGTTAGCGCTTGCAGTTCGCATAATTATGGTTTGTATAATTTAGAGCTGAGTTAGTAACTCATGCTATTGCTTCTAAGAAGGAGGCTATAGCGTTGCGGCTCCTGGCCTCTGATTGGTAATAAAGCCCTCTTTCACCTACATCACCGCTTTCTAAAAGCGCAGCTCTTGCACGATTATTATGATCCTCAATAGAAAACACATCCTCTTTAATATTTTGATAATTATATATTACTTACAGACACGCTCTTGCTTAGAAAAAAGAGGTCTATTCTTCTTCTGGATCCGGTTCAAATTCCTCGAGTAGCTTTGAACGGCGACCCGCAATGCTGCGCACAACAGAAAGAATGCAAGCAAGAGCAATATAACTCCAAACAACTATAAGAAGAAGTAGCGAGAACTGGTGAGAGATCCCATAGATAAGGGCGAGGACAATGAGAACTGTACCAAGGATTAAATGGGAAGAGCGTACCCGAAAATGGAGCGATTTGATACTTGGAAATTTCCACCGGCTTACCATCAGATATCCCAAAATGAGCGCTGTACCGGAAAGAATCAGGGTATGTGTTCGACTAGTAACATCGATTAATAGCTCGAAATTAGGGGAAGTTAGAAAAAAATTAAGTGAGATTAAAGCCAAGGCTCCAGCCGGAATAGGCAGTCCTGTAAAATGTTTTTTATGTAACTTTTTGAGCTCCGCATCTGATTCTACGCAATGCGATGCTACATTATAGCGTACTAAGCGTAAAATCCCACAGGCAGAATAGATAAGACAGGCCGAAATGATTATAAAAAAAAGAGGCTCCCCTGGCAGGGGAGAAACAGTTTTTATAATAACAACAGCTGGAGCAACACCGAAGGTAACCGCATCTGAAAGCGAGTCAAACTGCACACCAAACTCACTTTCTGCTTTAATAAAGCGGGCAATAGCACCATCAAGAACATCTGCAATAGCCGCAATAAGCAGCAGAATAACCGATGTTTGGACCAGGGAAAAGGTCATAGCACCAGGCTCTACCATAGCCATACGAAAAATAACAAAAAGACCACATATCAAGGAAAAGGCCGTAACTAAATTAGGTATCAAAAAAATTTTTTTCAATTCTGTCCCTTATTCATTATAGCTCATATTACACGAAATGTTTAAATTTAGGGATATATTTTTAAACTCTTTATATTCATACGCTTATGAAAATACTTTCAATAAATTTTAAAAATCTATCAATCTTGTTAAAAAGTATTTTAAAATTGCCCCTATCCCTCTTAGGAAATATTTTTTAATAGGATCGAAAAAGGGAGCCTTAGTATCTATTTGGGCTTTAAAAGTGATTATTCCATAGCAAAAATCAGACTTTTTCAGGATCGACTATTTATAGCTCTATTGATTCCATAAAAAACAAAAATTCCTTCAATCTAGCCTAAGAAAGTGAATGAGTTTCGATAGTTACTTAACAGCCTATACTTAGGGTTACTATTCTCTTAAAACAGGCTTCTTCGGGTCTCCTAATTCCTTGTTTTTAAAGGAGATATACAGGCTCTATTATTTTTATGGACTGAAAGTTAATTACTAGATATAGTGCTAAAAATAGAAAGCTCCTACTATGGGTTGTGATTAAGGGCTTTTAAAAAAATTTTTGCAAGGGGTTTTTATACCGATGGAATTATTAAAAACTATTAAAAAAAAAACAGATCCTGAATGTCCTGCAGCTTTCCAAATTCCGGCCGAATTAGACACTTCCAGCCTCACAGTTATCAAGCGCAGTGGTAAACTTGTTCCTTTTCAGCGGGAACGGATTTTTAAAGCACTCGAATGTGCTTTTCGTGACACCAAAAAACTACCGGGAAACGACCCCCTCTCAGACCTTATACTTAAAATTATTAATACAATAACTGATCAGGTAATCTTTGCAGCGGCTTCTTCAACGCTTAAAAAAGGCGCGCTCACTGTAGAGGGTTTGCAAGATATTGTAGAGCTACAGCTTATGCAAAATGGTTACCATGACGTAGCACGCGACTACATCATCTACCGTGATAAACATAAAGCCCTACGTCAAGACTCTCCTCAAAATATTAAAGTCCTGCGTAGCGATGGCTTTACACTTGTAAAATTGAATCCTATGAAAATAGCTTCTTCTCTTGAAGAAGCTATTCGCAGCGTAGATAACTTAGAATCCTCTACACCCGATAAGACGATCATCCTTGTTAACAAGCTCTCTACCCAGATTGTATCCCGTATTACTGAACTTAATCACCACGGTGAACATATCACAACAGAGATGATTGAAAATCTAGCAGAACAGATCCTTATGGAAGAGGGCCTTTTTAAAGTAGCTAAACATTTTATCTTAGCAAGGGCTCAAGCACCCCTTGGCGAAGAAAAAAAGAGTGCTATACGCGAACTTGTTGATGAGCTGAAAGAACAGCAACAAAGACTCCCGATGCGCAGCTTTAATGGACTTAATACTGATGGGAAGAAAGTTGTTATCCCTGAAATTGATCTGCTCATCAAACTACGTCATGCTTGTAAGGGCCACCCCTTGACAAGTCCGACTCTTCTTCTAGAGGAGGGTGTTTCACAATTTTATGATAATATTAAAGTTTATGAAATTGATCAGTCTCTTATTTATGCAGCACGCACAAAGATTGAAATAGAACCAAGTTATATCTACGTTGCTTCTGCACTTTTGCTAGACCTTATTTATAAAGAGGCTATTAACACAGCAGCCTCATCTCCTGATCTTGAAAAAAGACATCAAGAGGGATTTGAGGCCTATATAAAAGAGGGTATTTCTCAAGAGCGTATCAGTCCCGAGTTGCTTAAATTTGATATTGATCGCTTAGCAAAGGCCATGGACTTAAAGCGTGATCTGCAATTTGGATACCTTGGCTTACAAACACTTTATGATCGCTATTTCATTCATCACATGGAACGCCGCATAGAAACACCCCAATACTTCTGGATGCGTGTAGCTATGGGTTTAGCTCTTATCGAAAAGAAGGAAAAAAATGACTACGCTGTGGCTTTTTATAACGCCCTCTCCTCTTTCCTCTTTGTCTCTAGTACACCTACCCTTTTTAATGCTGGAACTCGCCACTCTCAACTAAGTTCCTGTTACCTTTCTACTGTCATGGATGATCTTCACAGTATCTTCCAAATTGTTGCAGATGATGCACAGCTCTCAAAATGGGCCGGTGGCATCGGTAATGACTGGACAAATGTACGTGCAACAGGTGCCACCATCAAAGGTACCAATGGCAAAAGCCAAGGCGTGATCCCCTTCCTAAAAGTAGCTAATGATACAGCCGTAGCTGTTAACCAATGTTTTGCTCCAGAAACATCCCTTTATACAAGTAAGGGCATACAAAAAATTTCAGATGTCCAACCAAAAGATCTGATTCTTGGTATCAGTGGAAAGTACCGTGAAGTAACGGAAGTTTTTTCTTATAATCAAAAAGATCCCATGCTTTCTATAACAGTTAAGCACTCTATGGAGGAGCTCACAGTCACAGCTGGTCATCCATTTTTCGCCCTTAAAAGACTTCCTTTAAAAAAGAAAAAAAACTCTACCTTAGAGGCTTCGAAAAAGGAAACTCCCTATCCGACATGGATAAATGCATCTCAACTTTCTGTAGGTGACTATATTGCTCAAGTTATTCCACAGGAAGTCGTGATTGTACCAGCTTTTGATGCAGATGATGCGCGTCTTTATGGTATTTTACTTGGTGCAGGCTCTCTGCTGGCAGAAGAGAATGAATGGGGGGTATCCGGTAACCCTCAAGCAAATAGTCATCTAACTTTTATAAGAGATTACCTGACTATTCGCAGCCTCCACTTTTCCGAAACAACAATTTCTAAGAGTGAGGTGCAAATTCGCTGGTCCTCTGGCAGCGGTGCAATACGTGAAGGTACAACAGGCCTTAGTGTGGAAAATGATGGAGTAACACCCCCCTTTGAACAAGACGATCTCTATAATAAGATCCAGGAAAAATATATTGCACCCCGTTTTTCCCATCTACCTCCAGATCAAACATTCGCACTTATAGGAGGTCTCATTGAAACGAATACATCTATCTCTCATGGCAAAGGAATTACTTTTACCAACGCTTCAAAATCTCTTATAGAGTGCCTTCGTTATCAATTATTACGCATGGGTGTTCCAAGTAGCGGTCATTACAAAGAAATTCAGAATGATCCTAATGAGGAGTGCTCCGAAAGTTCTTTAAGCCCACTTAAAGGGGCAAAAAAATTATACAATCTCCACATTCCAGCAGTCGATAAAATTTCCCAAATTTCTGGCTGCAAACCAGTTAAGAAAAGAAATTGGCTTGTTATAGGCAACCACCTCTTCACGAGAATCACTCAAAAAAGAGAATCCCCCGTTACACCTTTTGTTTTCGATCTTAAAGTCGAGGGCGATGAGTCCTATATGACAACAAGTGGACTAGCTCACAATGGTGGTAAGCGCAAAGGTGCAATGTGCGCCTATCTAGAAACTTGGCACCTGGATATCGAAGACTTTTTAGAATTACGTAAGAATACAGGTGATGAAAGACGCCGTACACATGACATGCATACAGCTAATTGGATTCCTGATCTGTTCATGAAAAGGGTGGAAGAAAATAAGGAATGGACCTTATTTAGCCCCTCGGATGTACCCGATCTACATGATCTTTATGGAAAAGCTTTTGAAGAGCGTTATATGCTCTATGAAAAAATGGTAGAAGCGGGTCAGATTAAGTTATTTAAACGTATAGGAGCCCTTGATCTTTGGCGTAAGATGCTCAGTATGCTCTTCGAAACAGGCCATCCTTGGATTACTTTTAAAGACCCTTCCAATATCCGCTCCTCACAAGATCATCAGGGTATCGTTCACAGTTCTAATCTATGTACGGAGATTTTACTCAACACCTCCAAAGAGGAGACAGCCGTTTGTAATCTTGGTTCTGTTAATTTAGGAGCCCATATGAAAGATGGACGTCTTGATATAGATCTTCTTAAAGAGACAGTTAAGACGGGTATGCGCATGCTCGATAACGTAATTGACGTCAACTTCTATCCGATCAAAGAGGCTGAAAATAGTAACTTGAAACACCGGCCTATAGGTCTTGGGATGATGGGCTTCCAGGATGCGCTTTATCTGAAAAAGATTAGCTATGCTAGCCATGAGGCTATTGAATTTGCAGATGAAAGCATGGAACTAATCTCCTACTATGCAATTTTAGCATCTTCTGAACTTGCTAAAGAACGCGGGACTTACTCCAGTTACCGGGGTTCTAAGTGGGATCGTGGTATGCTTCCAATTGATACAGTAGCCCTTCTTGGAAAAGAAAGAGGTTGTCATCTCGATATCAACTCTTCTAGTCGTTTAGATTGGGGCCCTGTTCGAGAATCTGTAAAGAACTATGGTATGCGTAATAGTAATACAATGGCTATTGCTCCAACAGCTACGATTGCAAATATCACAGGTGTTATTCAATCCATTGAGCCTACCTATAAAAACCTCTATGTGAAGTCTAATCTATCTGGGGAATTCACCATCATCAATCCCTATCTAGTAGAAGAGCTTAAAGGTCTTGGTCTTTGGGATGCGGAAATGATTGATGACTTTAAATATTTTGATGGTTCTATCCAAGAAATACCGCGTATCCCTGAAAGTATAAAAGCTATTTATCTAACTGCTTTTGAAATCGAACCTGAGTGGATTATTGAATGTGCAAGTCGCCGCCAGAAATGGATCGATATGGGACAATCCTTAAATCTCTATATGGCGGAGCCTAGTGGTAAAAAATTGCATAACATGTACATGCTCACATGGACTAAAGGTCTGAAAACTAACTATTACCTGCGCACACTTGCTGCTACACAAATTGAAAAATCTACAACTGATATTAATAAAAGAGGTCTACAACCCCGCTGGATGAAGAATAAATCCGCTTCTGGAGATATTATCGTTAATAGAGAAATCATAAACCCTAAAAGCTCATGCAGTCTAACCGATGAAGGCTGCGAAAGCTGCCAATAAGGATCCATATGTTGATGTTTGAAAATGAAGAAAAAGTGTTAGTAAATCAAAATACCCGGGTAAAAGTCTCTGAAAAAAGACTTATTAACTGTAGCAGAGTAGATGTAAATCAACTGATGCCCCTAAAATATAAATGGGCATGGGAACATTATCTTAATGGCTGCGCAAATCATTGGATGCCCACAGAAGTTCCTATGTCTAAAGATATTGAAATTTGGAAATCTAATAAGTTATCTCAAGATGAGCGTCATCTTATCATGCGAGTTCTAGGCTTTTTTAGCACAGCAGAGAGCTTAGTTGGTAACAATATCACCCTAGCCATCTTCAAATATGTTACTAACCCAGAAGCACGCCAATACCTGCTGCGTCAGGGCTTCGAAGAGGCCATTCACACGCATACCTTTCATTATATCGTGGAATCCCTTGGCCTTGATGAGGGTGAGGTCTTTAATATGTATAACGAAATCCCAGTTATTCAGGCTAAAGATGCCTTTGAGATGAGTCTTACTGCCGATATTCTTCAAGATGGCTTTACTACTGAGACTTTCGAAGGCGCTCAAAAATTCCTTGAGAACCTTATCGGTTATTACATCATTATGGAGGGTCTCTTTTTCTATAGTGGCTTTGTTATGATGCTTTCCTTTCTCCGTCAAAATAAAATGACAGGTATTGGTGAGCAGTTCCAATACATCTTGCGCGATGAAACAGTCCATCTTAACTTTGGTATCGATCTTATTAATGGTATTAAACAAGAAAATCCTGAATTTTGGACTCCGATTTTTCAAGAAAGAATTATTGGTCTTGTTAAACAAGGTGTGGAGCTCGAAATTCGTTATGCAGAAGAGTGCCTACCCAATGGTTTACTGGGTCTTACTGCTTCTATGTTCCGCGAGTATGTCCAACATATAGCTGATCGCCGATTAGAACGCATCGGTCTTAAGTCCCTCTATAATTCTAAAAACCCCTTTCCTTGGATGAGTGAAGCAATTGATCTTGGTAAAGAAAAAAACTTTTTCGAAACCAGAGTAACAGAGTATCAATCGGCTTCCAGCCTTAAGTGGTAATCAAAAGGCCTGGCTCACTTTAACGTCCGTTCGACTTTAAATTCAGCTAAAGGTACTTCAGGGGCCTTTAGCTGAATAATAAGGGAGCCCAAAAAGAAGGGCGCCTTTGGCAGTTAATGGCTCTTATTGGCCAGTAATCATTGGCCTATAGCAACTGATCCCGTCCTCAGAGCTTTGAATAGGGTCCATATACACTATCTGGCTCTGGTGGTCGGATTAAAACTTTGTGTTCGACGAACCTGCTGAGATTTCCCTCTGAATTTTATCATGCAGGTAGGGTCATATGATGATGTTAATAGAAAAAGATTCGGTTTAAGGTTTAACCTTATCCCAGGAATTCACTATATGAATTGCCGTGATGAATTTCGTAAGAAGTCTATTATCTATTTATGAATACTTTCTAGAGCTATTTTTGCGATATCTATTTGATATGCAAGTCATTAGGATAACTCAGTGCCTAGTTTTATTAATGTCGGAAGTTTATAAAGCCAGCCGGTTATTAGAAATCAACTTGCGCTTGAAGGCCCCAAGCATGGGCTTGAGTTTTCACTGAAGGAGCGTTTTGGTCGCCGTACCTCTCGGGTGAATTCAAATAAATAGGGATGTAGTTAAAAGATAATTTGGTGTAGGGGTTCATGTACCAGTTAAAGCCGAAAGTTGGATCCATCAAAGTTCCCCCTTTGATGCCTGAAGAATCCAGAGTGATATAATTAAGCCTTGCACAAAGCTCCCAAGCACCACCAAATGGATGGCCTTTCCTTGAGTTGTTATTGGGAATTACCCTGTCAAAAACCGCAAGATTCCGATCATAAACTCTGTGTTCACCGGTTAGAAACCAAGTCATGAATAAATAACCACCAGAAAATATCGGAGTATTTCCGTTATTCATCCTTACTAGAACGATGTCTCCCTCGGCTTGAAAAGAGAAAGGCCCCCGGACCAAAGCGGTTTCAATATGAAAATCTTGATAGTATGCGAGTCCTTCATTGATCGGGCCTCTGGTTGGATCCAGGTTTCGTAAGAGTTGGGATCCAGTGTTCACCATCGATTGGTTCTGTCTAAAGCTTGAAGTTCCAAATTGCCCCTGAATAAGACCTATTTCTGGAGAATTACCTCCAAATCTTCCAAATTGGATACCTCCGTTAGAAGGCCTTAAAATGGAATAGATCGCGCCAAAATGTAGCAGATCCTTACCTTTATTATCGTAATACAGGCAATGGGTGCCACGCGCTGCAAATCCGCATCCACCAATATCGTTAAGATCATTCCCATAAAAATCATTGGAACCCCGGAAGCCAGTTACGTTCCAAGTCGTTTTTTTATCTTCCGACCAATCAAAGAAACCAACCCCTGTTCTGCGAAAAGGATGCAACACAATCAAACTCGAACGATCAAAAAAGGGGTTGAATCGAAAACTGGTTAATTCTTCCAAGCTGAAAGGTTGCTTGAAGTGACCGATTCGGATATGCCCCAAAAGTGGAACTTCCATTATATCCATATAGACATCGGTTACGGTTGGTCTACCAAATCCACCCAGATCGAATTGGAAGCGATAATCAATATTTTCAGCAACAGAACCAAATGCAGTTAATCTTGCCCTGCGGATACCTGTACCATCAGGTTGATCACCCGTGGGGTTATCATCATTTATTAGGACATTTCGATTACTTTCACTTTGCGAATAAAAAACTGAGTTCACTTGGAAGACCCCACCTATCTGAACATAGGGGTACTTATTCTTGGATCCCATGATGGGTGGAAAAACCATGGGTTCTGCGTACTGGCTTGGCCTTGGACCAACGGGTGGTGTTTGAATCGGTTTTTCTTGTAATCGCTCTAAAAGTGAACTTGGTTGAAAAAATGTTTCGGTGATGACAGGTTGCTGTTCGGTGGGCGCAGGCCTTTCTTCCGCCAGGCACTTTCTTAAAATAATAGCTTCCATCAACCCTACAATAATAAGGATTCGAAGAATAAGAATTAAGTTAACTCGAATCGAATTCATAATTTTAACAAAGTTTGATTAGGGTCAAAAAATCGTTTATGTAGTCTAAAGTCATCAGCAGCATATTTTCATACTATCTTCTTATTCCCTTCATTCCTCGATTTCCTGTTTTTAGTAGCCCGCTCTAATCTGTCTCTCATCTTGTTAAATATTGTTCGCTTAACGCCTGTTAAACAGGCGAAATTTTTCTTTATCTAATCCCTTTACAGTCTCAAATTTCATCGAGTCTCTTTTATTAAGGCGTCAGAATATACAATCTAAAAGTTAATTTCGAAAGAAGTATATTTGGAGAGATAAAAGAGAGGGAGGCTCTCTATATAAAGAGCTCCCTCATTGTGGCAAAAAATATAAATATTCGAAGCCGAATAACTGCAGGAAGAGGGTCTATTACCTGTACGTATCGACATTGACAAGAGACCTCTTATCGTAGAGACAAAGACTCGATTCGGAGACTTGGAGCTGGATACGATTATAGGAACAGGTCAGAGCGCAGCTATGAGACCTCTTTCTAAACTAGAATTAAGGTAGCTCCAAATTATAAATGCCCGCGATTAAATTGCTGCACCGGGCAAATCTTTTACGCCTATTGCGGTAATGACCTGCTATAATCTTAAATCGTTTAACCATCCCAATAACGTTTTCATTGGCCACGCATGCTCTGGAGCTTTTTTGATTACCAAGTTTATCCTCTTTAGTCAAAGGGTTCTTATGGCTTTTTTTCTTAGACATTTGAGTCTTTGTATGAAGCTTTTGAAGCCCTTGGTATCCAGTATCTGTGATCACATTAAGGAGAGCAAGGTTCGTTGGACAAAAGAGCGTTGAACCTCCCCATGGATAAAGCCAGGGGATTCCTGAAAGTACACTTAAGAACACTTCTCGAGGCTCATTCCGAGCCCGAAAAGGAGAGTGTTGACTGCGGCATTTCTGTCGCGATCATGTAGAGCTCCCAACTGCGCACACTCCCATTGTCTTGCCGACAAGCCCACCTTATCTGTGGGGCCTGTTATGACCAAAAAGTGCGAGTAGGTCATGGTGGAAAATTTGGAATCAACTTCGATATATAGCCTACCGCCTGTAGTGAATTTGTAGGATAGCATTTGTCTAAGTTGGTAGTGGCCGGCTTCGGCCGCTGATCTTCCGTGACTCTTTGAGAGTCTTTTTATATTATCTTTGCTGAAGGCAATCTTTGAGTAGTGCTCGACTAGATATCGTGATAACTTATGGTTTGTGAAAATAGGCTCTATACTCTCTCAGAGATTCTAAGGTCATTAAAAGCATATCCTCGAAGCTCAATTTACTCTTGTGGCCACCTTTGATTTTTTTAATCTATTGGCGTCGCTCAAAATCGAAAACCTCTTGTCAAAATTTGTACGCTTATTCCCTGACAAACAACGAAATTGTTCATCATTCAGCCCTTTAACTTTTTCAGGATCGACTAATTATCTATCCATAAAATATCCCCTTCTTGCACCAATGAATAAAGATCGATTATCCCTTCATTAGACATCCTGATACAGCCCTTAGAAACAGGATTTCCAAGAAGTTCCTCATGATTAGTTCCATGAATGTAGATATGGCGATTGTAACTATCTACATTGCATCCTTTTTCATCTTTGCCCTTATTAAAACCCTCTTCCATGCCTTCCAGCCAGCAGATCCGTGTCATAATAAGGTCCTCCTTCTTATACTTCTCCTGCCCACGCCAAATGCCTTTACGCTGCCGTCCTTGAAATATGGCATTTTTTGGGGCATTATCACCAATTTTACGGGCTATTTTGTGAAAACCAAGAGGTGTCTGACCATCCCCCTCTTTTTGACCCATTCCATTCTTCGCCGTTGAAATTATATAAGATTTTCTTTTTTCACCATAGGTATAGAGCTCCAGCTTCTGTTCTTTAACTTTAATAATTAAAATATTCTTTGTTGGGAGAAGGTTTTTTTCCTTCAAAGCTTTATAAAAACTATCTGAAAATTCATGCCCTACAAGAACTCCCATTACGATTAGAAAAAAAAAGAGTATACGCATAGCCATAGGTCTGTTTATAATCTATAACTATGTTTATTACAAAAAGCAAACGCGACCTCCCTGAATTAAAAGCTGTTCTTTTAGAACTTGAGCACGAAAAGTCCGGCGCACGCATTATGCACATTGCCTGTGAGGATCCGGAAAATCTTTTTGCTATTGGATTTCAAACACTTCCAAGCAATAATACAGGAGTCGCTCATATTCTTGAGCACACAGTACTTTGCGGTTCAAAGAAGTTCCCCTCCAAAGACCCCTTCTTTTCTATGACACGCAGGTCTCTTGCTACTTATATGAATGCGCTTACAGGCTCTGATTTTACTCTCTACCCAGCAGCATCTGAATTAAAAATCGATTTTTATAACTTGTTTTCCGTCTATCTAGATGCTCTTTTTCATCCTTTACTGCGTAAAGAGAGCTTTCTTCAAGAGGGCTGGCGTCTGGAGTTTGAAAAAATTACTGATAGCACGACACCCCTTGTTTACCGAGGTATTGTATATAATGAGATGAAAGGAGCCATGGCCTCTTTAGATGCGCGCCTTTGGGCAAAGATTACACAGCTTCTCTTTCCTACAAGCACCTATGGCTACAACTCGGGAGGAGAACCCGAAGCTATCCCCTCTCTTTCCTATGAGCAACTGCAAGAATTTTATAAAACTTATTATAATCCAAGTCGCGCCATTTTCTTTTTCTATGGTAATTTTCCTCTGAAAGATCATCTAGATTTTCTGGAAGAAAACCTTCTCAATTCCATTACGAGCGTTGATCCGTTGCCCCCTGTTCCTAGGGAAGTTCGCTTTAAAAAACCCATCACAGCCACCTGCTCTTATCCCCTTGCTGAAAATGAGCCCGCAGAAGAACGCTATGCTCTTGTTTTAGGCTGGCTCACTTGCTCTATCACTGACCAAATATCCTGGCTCTCCTTACAACTTCTCGAAAGTCTTTTGACTGGCAGCGATGGATCTCCCTTTAAAAAGGCTCTGCTTGAATGCGGTCTTTGTCATAGCGTTGATAGTGCCCTCGATCCAGATATTGCCGAACTCCCCTTCATCTTTCTCTTCAAAGGTCTTAAAAAAGAAAATAGCGAACTTTTAAAAGCTAAAACCTTAGAGGTTTTGAAAAATATAACAGAATTCTCCATGGAAGAAGTTCAAGCAGCCTTGCATCAATTTGAACTAGGACGCTCTGAAATTACTGGGGGATCCTACCCTTTTGGCCTCAGCCTTTGCTTGCGCTCCCTCCTACTTAAACTGCATGGGAGTGCTCCAGAGCTGGGCCTTGAGCTTCATAGCCTCATGAAACAACTACGTAAATTATGTGAGGACCCAAAGTATCTACCTAGCCTTATCCAGAGATTCTTCCTTGAAAACCCTCACTTTGTTACTTTAACCATGGTCCCTGATTCCAAATTACAAGAAAAAGAAGCTTTAGAAGAACAAAAACGCTTAGAAACCCTCTGTTTAAATGAGGTCGATAAGAAGAAAATTATTGAACAGGCTCTTCTCTGTGAAAAAGAGGAAGAGGATTGCACCTCCCTATTACCCAAAGTCAGCCTGAAGGATATAGCGCCCAATCCCAAAAGCTACGCGCTTAAAGAGAAAGAAGGTATTTTTACCCATAAGACTTTCACTAATGGTTTAATCTATACAAGTCTCTTTACACCTCTTCCATCCATGAGCATCGAAGAACTTCAAATAATGAAAATTAAGCTCTCCCTACTCGGGGAAATTGGCACTAATCGGCAAAGCTTTGATGCTCTTCTTTTACAGCAGCAGCTATATAGTACCGGCTTTAGTGCGCAAATGATTTTTGAGCCTAACAGCACTAATTGTCAGGAAATTTCATCTAAATTCCTCTTTAAAATCCACGGACTCGCACGAAATACCGAACCCCTATTAGAGCTTTTTAAAGAGATTCTTTTTTCTACGCAGTTTAACGAAAAAGAACGCATCGCTCAGCTTATCAAGCAAAATCTTTTAGGCTTAGAAGCTTCTCTTAATAAAAATGCCCTACGTTATGCGGTAAGTGCATCTACATCCAAATTTTCACATGCTCTTGGCCTGAATTACTGCCTTGGGGGTCCCTCCTATCTAGATTTCTTACGTAAGATTGATCGCGAGGGTCCTGAAAAACTTATTAAAAAGATGGAAGCTCTTCCTTCTTTTACAAGCCAATTTAGTAATATGGTAATCACTGCCGAAAATAACATTGAAACAGATCTTCTCTCTTACTGCAAAGAGAGCTGCATTCCCTACAAACCTTATGAGCTCTTTCTGGATATAGAATCACGTTATCCTGTTGCCTCCTCCGTTGCTTTTAACGCGCTTTCTTTCCCTCTTTTTTCTTATACACATCCAGATTCTGCCCTTGTAAGCATAGCAGCCCACCTAATGGAGCACCTTGTGCTTCATCCTCTTATTCGTGAAAAAGGGGGTGCTTATGGTGCGCGTGCTTCTAGTAATTCCACACCTGGTTATTTTACGCTTACTTCTTACCGCGACCCTCATATTAAATCCACCTATAAGGCCTTTAAGCTCGCTATCGAAAAAATAGCTGGGGGCGAATTTAAAAAGGAGGCCTTAGATGAGGCAAAGCTATCCATTATCCAAGATCTGGACACTCCAACTGCACCTGGATACCGTGGTGATACTGCATTTTTCTGGCACCTCAGTCAAAAAACAAATGAGATGCGTATTGCCTGGCGCAAATGCCTTATTGAAGCTTCAAAAGAGGATGTCCTGCGCGCATGCTCTGAGCACCTCCTACAAAACTTTGATAAAGGTGTCTTCGTTAGTTACTCCGGAAAAAATGTACTATGATAGAAGACTACCTCACATTTTTGCGCTTTAAGAGCATTAGTGCTGACAATCTTTTTCAAAAGGATTGCTTAGAATGTGTAAAGTGGCTTGAAAACTTTTTACAGAAAGAGGGGTTTAAAACAGAGCTCTTGCCAACAAGTACCAATCCCGCTCTCTTTGCCTCCGATCTTTCTGCGGGCCCTTTAGCGCCCACACTCCTCTTTTACCAACATTATGATGTACAACCAGTTGACCCCCTCGAGCTTTGGAAAAATAATCCCTTTGAACCCCAAATAACAGGCAACAGGATTACAGCGCGCGGTGCTCAAGACAATAAAGGGCAGTGCTTTTATGTTTTACAGGCTCTTAAAGATTATAAAAAAAACATGGGTTCCTTTCCTGTTAATGTGAAAATCATCATCGAAGGTGATGAGGAAATGGGCAGTATAGGCCTCAAGGAGATTCTCCCACTCCATAAAGAGAAACTCCAAGCTGACTACCTTCTCGTTACAGATCTTGGTATAAAAAGTTTAGAAGAGCCGGCCATTACTCTAGGTACACGCGGCCTTATTACGATGGAGCTTACCGTTTCTGGCGGCCACTGTGACCTTCACTCGGGTGAGTATGGCGGAATTGTTTATAACCCACTCCACGCCCTCGTAGAGATGCTTGCAAAAGTACGTGATGAATCTGGAAGGATTACTATCGAAGGATTTTATGATAATCTGATCTTTACCCAGGAAGATCTTGATACTGAATGGGATGATAAAATAAGCGCGGCCGGTGGTGAATCTAGACTTTATACTCCATTTGAAAGGGCATGGCTCCAGCCCACCTTTGAAATTAATGGTTTAAAAGGTGGTTATAGTGGTCCTGGCTTTAAAACCGTTATCCCAGGTGAGGCTATGGCAAAAATCTCTTGCCGTCTTGTCCCAGGCCAAAATCCACAAACAATATTCCAGAATATCGAAAAATTCTTCACAAATATCACACCGCCTTCTATCCATATAGCCCTCAAGCTTCTTCAAGAGGGCAGCTCTGCCCTCCGCACTAGCAGCTCCTCACCGATTGCCCTTGCGGTGATTACAGCTTATGAAAAAGTCTTTGGCAAAAGATGTGGTAAAATCATGGCGGGTGGCACTATTGGTATTGCAGGTCCTCTTGCTAGCACAAGTAACGCCTCCGTTATTTTTTTAGGTCTGGGTCTTTCTTCCGATCAGATCCATGCCCCCAATGAGAATTTCTCGCTATCACGTATACAGCAAGGGCATGCAATTATAACCCACATCTTAGATTTCTTTTAAAGCACCCCTTCTCCTATATGAATTCCTAAGAAATAAATAATTGGATCTACTTAACACTGGGGCCTAAAAAAACCTTTTAGTAACCCTTTTACTGTCTACCTACCCTAATATTATTTAATACTACATCATGGGATGATCTGCAGGGATTGATATCCAGACCACCCCTACGAGTGAAGTAACCCGTTACAGTGAGCTTATCTGGCTTACAGATAGACCCTATGTCACTATATATTTGTTCGATGCATTGTTCATGAAGGCCTGCATGCTTACGATAAGAAATAAGATATTGAAGTAACCCCCTATGCTCGATCTGCGAACCCTGATAAAAGATACCAATAGTTGCAAAGTCAGGCTGACCAGTGACCGGACATAAGGAACGGAAAAGATCTGTCTTAAGAGCTTCAGATACAACTTTAGGAGATGTTCTAAGAAAAGACTTTTCGACTTCATAAGCAGAAATGGGACACTGAATCGTATCAAGAGAAACTCCTTCTATAAGGCCTGTGCTTCCATTAAAAATTATTTCAGGAGTTAGTCCAAGTGCTTCTGTAAGATCCTCCTTAAGAGTCTTTACGACTACTTCTACAGACTCAAAATGGGATTGGGAAAATGAGTGCAAATAAAGTTTAAATGATTTGGATTCAATAAGATAGGGGGAATTACAGGAAATGATAAAATGTGCAATAGCTATTTCTGGACGCCCCTGGCTATTTAGCCAAGAGAGCTCGTAGGCTCGCCATATATCATATCCAAAGAAAGATAGATCCTGACCTTTACGCGAACGGCTTCTTAATAATGGACAGAGTAGCTTTTTATTATATCTATCTTCATAGAGCACCTCTTTTCCTAAAGGTGCTTTATCCATATAAGAGGAAAAACTCATTCAGATTTTAAGGTTATAAAACGTGTCATGTTAGCTTGCTTAATGAGGAGAAGTACTTTTTTATTTTCTAACCCTTTTTTAATACCTTTATCAAACTCTTCCTTGTTAATAACAGGTATACGATCAACAGCTATAATAACAGTACCTGGCTTAATACCTGCTTTATCTGCCAGGGAGTTAATAGCAACCTTGGTTACAACAACCCCTTTTGATTCTTGTACACCCGCTTTCCTAGCAGTTTCTGAATTTACTTCATCTACTTCAAAGCCAAATTTCCCATAGAGTTCTTCATTATGACCTTGAAGATCTACAGAGCTGCCTACTTTTACAGTAAGGGGAAATGTTTTACCTTCACGAAAGATCATTAATTTAACCTCTGTGCCTGGATCCATAAGGGATATCGCATTACGCAGTGTGCTAATATTCTCTATGGCTATATTATTGTATGATAAAATAATATCACCTTGGCGAAGCCCGGCTAAATCAGCTGGAGAGCCTTTTGCAACCTCAGCAGCGAGGGCTCCACTTGATTTATTTAAGCCAAAACTAGCTGCTAAATCCTCGTTAAGAGGTTGAAGAACAACACCCACGTACCCTCTGTTAACAGAACCACTTCTAATAAGCTTTTCCATAACACAGCGCGCCATATTACTTGGGACCGCAAAGCCAATCCCCATATGTCCACCGTTATTACTGACAATAGCTGTATTAACACCCACCACTTCGCCATCTAGACTCAACAGAGGCCCACCCGAATTACCTGGATTAATAGCTGCATCTGTTTGAATAAAATCTTCAAAGTCAGTGATGTGTAATTGGCTTCTTCCCTTAGCACTTACAACCCCAACCGTTACAGAAGCATCTAAGCCAAAAGGATTCCCTATAGCGATCACCCACTCACCCACATCCAAAATATCAGAATCCCCCAGTACCAAATACGGATACTGATTTCCTTCAATTTTAATAACAGCCAGATCTGTACCTGGATCATTACCAATGACTTTGGCGGTAACCTTCTTGCCCCCATTAAGGGAAACCGTAATTTTTTCTGCTTCCGCAACCACGTGGTTGTTAGTGAGGATATAACCATCTTTTGTTATAAAAAAACCCGTACCATGAATATATTGGGGCTTGCGTGATTTAGGAGCTTGGCCTGGATTTTGAAGTGGACCTGAAGGTCCTCCAAAAAAACGGTTGAAAAAATCTTCTTGGAAAAGCTCCAGAGGATTTTCGATACTTGGCTTAGAGGCTATTTCTGATTCGATAAACACAACAGCAGGTATTGCTTGCTTAGCAACTGTAGTAAAGCCCTTCGAGGTCTGCTTGAGTAGCGATATGGAATCAGAAGCCAATACGTCGAAAGAGTTCAACGCAAGCAATGGTATTAGGGCTAATAAATAACTTTTTCTGATCATCTTATTCTCCATGTTACTGCGATGGATACACACCATTCATAAGGCGAAATGTATCCGGGGAAACACCTTGAACAGTATCATAACTTGCATTTGATATGCATTCAATTAAATAGGTGGGTCTGCGCATATTTGCAGCATAGCGTGATCCGGTGGGTACTTTTATCAATAATTTTTTATTAACCATTGAAAGATCAAGGGGTTCCTTAATAATTCTCTCTTGATTCAGGGTGCTTTCTTCAGCAATTGGCGGTTCAAAAACCAATTTACGACCAAGTGTCATAAGTGTTTCGAAGACTTCTTGATAAGGCTCTTTAAAATGATGAACGATACTTAGGGCTATCACCACATCAAACTTCTCTAAAGCTCGAAGCTCCTTTAAATCTTGCAAACATAACTTGCGCTTAAAAAGTACTAAAGAGGGTTTGTTATTGAGCTTACAAATCTTTAAAAGTGCCTGTGCGGTGCTTTCGTTGCCTTCAATCATCACATAAGTACCCGGTAATTTCTCTAATAAGCGTAGAGAGAAATACCCCATATTGGCGCCGATATCAAGAACTTTTAAAGGCTTTTTAGCCTTTTTTAAGGCCTCGTAAATTGCCCAAAATCGCAGTTCGCAATCACGACCGCCTTTTATAATTGCCCCCCCCTTAACCCACACATCTTGGTAATAGGTCTCATAAATAAACCCTGTGGCATGTCTTGCTGAGCAGCCCAATTAAATAATCTCCCTTATCTCTTCTATAGAAAAATATTTCTTTAATATATCCTTAAATTTCTCTAAAGAACCATTTTTTACCACCATTACAAGTGATTGTCCTACCCCTGATTTGGTCGTTTCATAAGCTGCTTCATAGGCTAAACTTTTAGATCTAGAGATAAATCCAAGCGGGCCTTTCATAAAAAGGGCTGGCGGCATCGTTCCTAAACGGCAGCTTCCTGGAATTATTAATCCTTCAATAATGGGCAATCCGCTTACCTTTTTTTTATCATGCTCGGGAAACTTTGTGAGATCTGCAATGATTAAAGGAATACTTGCAACTCTTAAAAGAGCCTTTAAAGTCGGTTTCAAGAGCCATACCACCTCTATATCTTTAGGAATCTCTTGAAAAAAGGTCAGCCCTGGCATTTCCTCTTCAAAGGTCCCTTTAAAAGGCGTCCCCATATTCTGACTGACCTGGATATGGTAAAGAGCTTCCCTATTTTTACTTCCTTGAACAAGAATACTTTTCATAAAAGTCCCGCTCTAATAATAGCCATGCGTACAGCTTCCTCGGTATTCTCTATCACATCAATCCTTGGATTTCTCATAAGAAGAGCCCTGGCTATGTCTTGTTTTTCACCCAGCAAGCGTACAATAACAGGTGTTCTATTCCCCTCTAAGGCAGCTAAAAGCCAACAAGCCCACACTTCTGTATTCATGAGTTCTGGAAATAGGTTTACTAAAATAGAGCGGGAATTCTTAGAAAGTAGCTTAAGAGCACCTTCTAAGACTTCTCGACTTTCCATCCCACATAAATCAACAAGTGCCGAGATTGATCCTCCGAGATTTTCCATTAAAAGCTCTACTTTTTTTCCCGCTCCAACCCCACTAAATAAACAGCCAACCCTCCCCTCATACTCACTATATAAAAACCCGTAATGGGCTGCATACAACGCTCTGGATGACATCTGAGAACTATCAAAGCAGGCTATAAGACGTGGCTGTCTATAGAGGGCTTTATCATCCACAGAAAGAAAAGCCTCTAGTAAATAGACCCTACCCTCTACAGTTCCTAGATGTAACTCCATATAGGTCAGATCATGATCTATAAAAAACCTGTCTAAAATAGGAGATAATGGATGATCTTGGCTCTTGTCAAGGGTCCAGACAAGCTTTTCTTTTTTTTCTATAGACTTCTTTGTAGTTATCAAAATCCGATGTGCTATCTTCCCCTGATAAGAGCCTCCTAGAATCTCTGCGATGATACTTTGACACTCCTCCTTATTTTGACATATTATCCCTGGTCGTGGTCCATGAATCTGAGGCTTGATAAGAAAAGGAGCTCCCCCTAAAATTTTAAGGGCAGGTCCTAGTTCCTCAAGACTCGCGATCACTTGAAAAGCTATGGACTCTATACCTATCTCTTTTAAGAGCTCCTTGGCTTGAAATTCATGAATTTGCATGCTGTTTAAAAGAGTTATCAGGTATATTTGTTTTAATCAAATGTTTAATTTTTTAAAGAAAAATATTGCTAGCTTTAAAGGATCTGTTCAAAAAAAGGCTTCTGTCTTTTACCAGAAACTAGAATCTATCTTTAAAGGACCTCTTACTGAAGATGCTCTTGAAAACTTTGAAGAAGTTCTCATCCAAGCAAATTTTGGTACAAAACTGACCTGTGAACTCGTTGAAATTGTGCGCAAAGCGGCTAAAGAACATAAAACGACGGATAAAGAATCCCTCTTTATTCTTTTAAAAAATTATCTTATTAAAGAATTTGCCCTTTATACCCCCCTTATTCTTCAGTCCAAACCTTCAGTTTTTCTTATTCTAGGTGTTAATGGAAGTGGAAAAACCACAACAACGGCCAAACTCGCCTCTTTCTATAAAAACAAAGGTTTACGAGTAATGATCGCTGCTGCTGATACTTTTAGAGCCGCTGCTTTAGAACAACTAGCCCACTGGTGCACGCTTATCGATCTTCCTCTTATTACTGGACCCTCCCGCTGTGATCCAGCAAGTGTTGCCTTCGATGCTAGCAGTAAAGCTCTTAACGAAAACACTGACCTTCTCCTAATCGATACTGCAGGACGCCTGGAATCCAAAATAGATCTTATGCAAGAAATGGAAAAAATTGCCCGTGTTATCGCTAAAAAAATCCCGGGAAGCCCCCATCAAACCTTGTTAGTTATTGATGCAACTCTTGGTCAAAATGCTCTTGAACAAGCTAAGGCTTTTCATAAATATTGCCCTCTCACCGGCTTAGTCGTTACTAAAATTGACTCTTCTAGCCGTGCAGGTGTTATTTTTTCCATTCAACGTGAACTCAACATTCCAGTCCGTTTTCTTGGCACAGGTGAAGGAGAAAAAGACCTAATACCCTTTAATCCTCAAGATTTTGTAGATTCAATATTTTTATACTGATTCTGTTGCAATAAGAATAAATTAAGTATATGTCTATCCTTAGATGGGAATGCCGGGCATGCCACTTTATCGGTAGGAAAAAACTGCTAAAGCACTATATAGTGAAATTTATGCAATAAGGCCTGAAATAATCCCTTTAGAAAAGAACTCGTACTTGCTAAGATATAAAAAATGAAACAGAAGCTGTTTGGAACAGATGGTGTTAGAGGGCTGGCTAATCATTGGCCAATGACCCCTGAGATTGCTCTAGCAATGGGGCGTGCGGCTGGTAAGATTTTCTGCACTCATCATCATCGGCCGAAAATTGTTATTGGCAAGGATACAAGGCTTTCTTGTTATATGTTTGAAAGTGCCCTTATTGCGGGCCTTTGTTCGATGGGTGTAGATACTCTGATGGTCGGACCTTTACCAACACCTGGTGTTGCATTTATTACAAGAGCGTATAGAGCCGATGCGGGTATTGTTATTTCTGCTTCACATAATCATTTCGCAGATAATGGGATTAAGTTTTTTTCTGCTGAGGGCTTTAAGTTGCCTGAATCCTTAGAAAATGATATTGAGAGCCTTGTTTTAAAAAATGACTTTTCCGCTTTTTTACCCCCTACTGATAAAATTGGTAAAAATACAAAAATTAGCGATGCTGATGGACGCTATATCGAATTCGTTAAGGGTACATTTCCTAAAAAGCTCTCTCTTAAAAAGTTAAAAATTGTTCTTGATTGCGCTAATGGGGCCGCCTGGCGTGTTGCTCCTCACGTTTTTCAGGAGCTTGACGCCAAGGTATTTGCGTATGGAATAAAGCCAAACGGTCTAAATATTAATGACCATTGTGGCGCTCTATATCCTCAAAATATTCAAAAATACATGAGTGAACACAGCGCAGATGTGGGAATTGCACTTGATGGAGATGCCGATCGTTTGATTATGGTCGATGAGAACGGGCATGTAGTTGATGGTGATCTCCTTTTAGGTATTTGTGCTTATGATATGTTCAAAAAAGGGCAGTTAAAAAATAACATAGTCATCGGTACTGTTATGTCCAACTTAGGCTTTATTAAAGCTATGGAAAATCTAGGCATCCGAGTTATCCAAGCGCCTGTAGGAGACCGCTACGTTATAAGAGAAATGCTCCAGCATGATGCTATTTTAGGGGGAGAACAAAGCGGTCATATTATCTTTCTTGATTATAATACAACAGGGGATGGTCTTGTTGCGGCCTTGCAAGTTTTGAGAATTATGATAGAAACAAATTCTAAATTATCCGAATTAGCTGCAATAATTAAACCCTATCCTCAAACCTTGATAAATATTAAAGTTCTTAAAAAACCGCCGCTCGAGTCTTTAAGTATCGTTAGAAGTGCAATTGCTCTTGCTGAAGAACAATTAGGCTCCCATGGCCGAGTTATCGTACGTTACTCTGGAACGGAAAATATTTGCCGTGTTATGGTTGAAGGACAAAAACAAAAACAAACGACTGAGCATGCTAATGCTATTGCTTTAGCTGTAAGGCATGAAATTGATATGGTGTAATTATGGCTCGAGATATTTCTACTAAAAGTACAACAGATCTTATTGTAAGTACATTTAGCACAAAAGTTTATGGATGGATGTCTCTTGGTTTAGCAGTGACGGCTATCACTGCCTGGTTTATTTGGACAACTGGTCTTTATAGCATGTTGATGCCTTTCTGGTGGCTCATGGGTCTAACAACTCTGGGTATTGGCCTTATGATCTCTTTTCGTTTAGAAACTATGCAGCTAACAACGCTTGCTAGTCTCTTCCTTGCCTACGCTTTTGTAGAGGGTCTTTTTTTCGGAACAGTTCTTCCGGCCTATGCTATATCCTATGGGGGTGGTGTTATCTGGAGTGCTTTTGGCGTGGGTGCAGTTGTTTACTTTGCTGCAATGCTTTATGGTATAGTAACGAAATCAGATTTAACGCGTATTGGTACAATACTTTCTTTTGCTCTTCTAGGCCTTATTGGAGTAACAATTGTTTTTGCGATACTCTCTTTTTTCTTCAATATGACATGGATGAATCTCGTTATAAGCTATATAGGACTTGTTATATTCGTGGGATTAACGGCTTGGGATGCTCAAACAATTCGTCGTATGAGTACTCAGATAGGTCAAGGCTCAGATTCCATTCTACCCTATAAAATGGCGCTGGTTATGGCTCTTCGTATGTATATTAATGTGATTATGATATTTTGGTATCTTCTCCAAATTTTCGCCTCTTCTTCCAACAAACGTTAGCTTTTAAAGCTTTCTCTTAAGGGAAAGCGATCCTTTTGGGCTCTTTTTCAACTAAAAGGATCGCAATCTCTGATAAAAGAGCTATGCCAATTTTTACCCGCCTAACGTATATTTGACGTAGTTTAATCCCAGCTTATTCGATCAATTTATCAGTTGTGCTCAGTCTTACAAAAACCTTGAAAGGGCACCGACGAATTGAAGAACGAATCGTTTGTGTAACCAACGATCTTGATAGATTACCTCAAAGAGAAAAATGGCCTTTTACAGTCGATAGTAGAAGTTCGCTTACTAAGGACGATTGCTGAAAAAGTTGAAAATCAATCCGCTATTAAGGATCGAGTCGGAAAGGGAATAGGGATCAATTTATGTATTGGATACAAGATCATTGAAGCATCGAATCTATGCACCACGTAATGGATGTTGTTTTTCAAGAAGATGTCTCTCTCTAGGGGATAGTGGAGAATCTGCTAAAGAACATCTCCCTAATTCGCAGGATAGCAACAAATGTCATGAAGATATACGATTCAGATCGTGGGCTTAGGGATACCAGAAGGTGTGCTACATATAGGCCTACTTACTTAAGGGGCTTGCTTGCAAAAGTGTTTTTCAAGTAATTCTCATTAAAAGGCCCTGATTAAACCCTCTCCTATAACTTTTACATCCCTACTTTATATAAAAACATATTTTAAATATGAAAGAAAATATTCTTTTTTGCTATACTTAAACTCGAAATATTTTCTTATATACTAAAGGACTCCTTGCAGCCGCATATCTATTCGCAGCAGCAGCACAATATACCTCAAGAGCGCATCGATTCAGATGCTCTTTTTGTCATTGACCGTTTACAAAAAGCAGGCCATATAGCCTATCTTGTTGGCGGAGGGGTGCGCGACCTCTTAATGGGCCTCTACCCTAAAGATTTTGATATATCGACTTCAGCCAAACCTGAGGAAGTTAGAAGACTTTTTTCCAACTCTCTTCTTATTGGAAGGCGCTTTCGTCTAGCCCATATTCGTTTTGGCAAAAAAACTTTTGAAGTATCTACTTTTAGGGCCGGAGACACTGCCGAAGATTCCCTTATTCTAAGAGATAATATCTGGGGGGTGCCTGAAGAAGATGTCTTACGCAGAGACTTTACAATCAACGGCCTCTTTTACGACCCACAATATAAGCAAGTCATTGATTATGTAGGAGGTATGCAAGATATTCAACATCACTTTTTACGCACTATTGGTGATGCAAATATCCGTTTTAAACAAGATCCTGTGCGTATGATTCGTCTTTTAAAATTTAGAGCACGTTTTGGTTTCGCAATTGATGAACGTACCTGGCAAGCACTGTTGGATAATTACCTCGAAATCACTAAAAGCTCTCCAGCACGGGTTGTTGAGGAATTGCTACGCATGCTCGAAAGTGGTCACTCTCTCTCTTTTTTTACACTGCTTGAGCAAACAAAAATGCTGGCTATTTTAATGCAAACCTTTGATGAGGAATGCAAAAATATTGGGAATAAAGAGCTTTTATCCTACCTCCACATTGTAGATCATTTTCACAAACAACACATAAATGAAAAGCTCGATCGTACAGTCTTACTTGCAGCTCTTATTTTTCCAATTATTGAGAAAAAACTGGAAAGGATCTCTTTTGAGGATGTCTCGTTTACGACGATTTTAAAGACTGCTGAATCTATCTTAAACCCTCTCTTTCATCAAAGTTTTGTTCAATTCACCAAACGTCAACGCTTTTTAGTTGAATTTATTCTTATTATGCAGCAACGCTTTGATCTTACCTTAAAGACCTCAAAAATTCGCCCACGCCTTTTAAGCCATCCTGAAAAAAATATTGCTTTACAAATGCTCTTTTTACGTTCACATAACCATGAACTTCTTCGCCCTCTCTATACGCAATGGAAAGAAGCCTCTAGAGGAGAACCTCATCCTATATGAAATACTCTGTGATTATTCCTCTTAAAAACGAAGCTCACAATATCTTACCTCTTATAGATGAGCTTGAAACTGTTATGCAGAACTTTAAAGAGTCCTGGGAGCTTATTTTAATCGATGATGGCTCAACAGATAATACTCCTTATTTATTAGGACAAGTAGCTAAGGATAAGTCTTATATACGATACTTTTGCTTTGATAAGAATTACGGGCAATCAAGTGCTTTTGATGCCGGTTTTAAAAAATCTACAGGGGAAGTAATACTAACCCTTGATGGTGATGGGCAAAATGATCCAGCGGATATCCCCTTTCTTATTAAAGCGCTTGTTGGAGCTGATATGGTTGTGGGATGGAGAGTCGAGCGCAAGGATTCTTTTAGTAAACGCTTGATCTCTCGTTTTTCAAATTTTATCCGTTCTCGCTTATGCCATGATAACATTCAAGATACTGGCTGCTCTCTAAAGGCCTATCGCCGCACCTCTCTTGCAAAAATTAAAATGTTCGATGGTCTTCATCGTTTTCTTCCGGCTCTTTTTATGATGGAGGGCTTTATAGTAAAACAAATTCCCGTAAATCACCGCCCTCGTCTTTTGGGTAAAAGTAACTATAATTTCTTTAATCGTGGTTTTGGAACTTTTATTGATCTTTTAGCCGTCGTATGGATGTGTAAAAAAAGTCTTCATTTTCGCTTTAAAGATGATATCTAAATGGACTTCCGTGCAGATCTATATCCAATTGGGTTTATAGCTTCTTTTCTCTTCTCCTTCCGTTTTATTTTACAGTGGATTGAGAGTGAATCAAAAGGCTTTAGTATTGTAAATCGCTCATTTTGGTACTTATCTATAGGGGGTAACACAGCATTATGCTTACATGCATTTATTCAAATACAATACCCTTTATGCCTTCTACAATCTTTAAATGCTATTCTAGCATGGCGTAATCTAAATTTACGCTCTGAAAAAAAAACCTCCTTTTCAAAGGTTATTTTTATTCTTATCATTACGGCTTTTCTTATTACATTGGCTTATATAATCCAGAGTTATCTTTCTTTAGGTTATATTGATTGGATTCGAACTCCTAGAACTCCTTGGCAAAAAAATGCAGCTCAGCCCTTGTCAATTTGGTGGCACATTCTTGGTTTTATAGGCCTATCTATTTTTGCCCTGCGTTTTTGGATCCAATGGTGGGATGCTGAGAAAAATAACGCGATTATCCCCAATGAAAGATTTTGGCAGACAAGCCTTATCGGGTCTTGTATCGCGCTTTTTTACTTTGTTCATATGCATGACTGGGTTAATATTGTAGGTTACGGTCTTGGAATCATCCCTTATGCAAGAAATCTTATATTACTGCAAAAAAAGACAAAATAAAACTTGTATTCTTATTGCTGGGGAGCAAAGCAGTGATAATCACGGCGCAGCTCTTATTAAAGCACTTAAAGAACTTGATCCTGATTTTATTTTTGCAGGTGTCGGTGGTCCCCAAATGCGACCCCATCTAAATCATTCTTTTGCTAAAGCTGAAGAACTTCATATCATGGGCTTTTCCAAAGTAATTAAGGAGCTTCCTCGACTGATTAGACTGATGAATAACCTCTGTAAGGAAATCCTTGAAAAGGATCCTGCTGTTATAATTACTATTGATCTTCCGGATTTTAATATTTTTTTGGCTAAAAAATTACGTCGTAAAAAGTTTAAAGGCCTTTTGGTTCATTATATCTCCCCTTCTGTATGGGCGTGGAGATCCGGCCGCATTAAAACAATGGCTAAAACATTCGATCTCTTATTAACCATCTTTCCCTTTGAGCCCCCTTTTTTCGCAGGCTCAGGATTGAAAACTATTTATGTAGGTAATCCAAGTCTTGAGTCTTGCCAGGAATTATGTGCGATAAAAAAAGAGCCTCTTATTGCGATCTTTCCCGGAAGCCGCCCCTCTGTGATCATGGACAACCTCCCCTTACAGTTAGAAGCTGCTCGTCAAACAGGCCTTAAAATCGCTATTTCTGCTGCAAGTCCAGATATTATCCCGTATCTCCCGAAAGATATCGAAATAGTACTTGATAATAAAGAACTTATGCAGCGTGCTTCCGTAGCCATTGCGACTTCTGGTACTATTACCCTTGAGCTAGCTTTAGCCGGGATCCCTACAGTAGCCACTTATAAGATTGGATACTTAAATTACTTTATTGCCTATCATCTTTTCCGTATTAGACATAATTTTTATGTCATGCCTAATATTCTCTTAAAAAGAATGCTTATTCCTGAGATTATTGGCTGCCATTTGGAAAGTTCTAAAATTACGGCAGCTTTACAAAATGTAAGCAGCCAGAAGGCTCTTGTAGGTGCGAAGGAAATAAAAAAAATACTTGCTACCCATGGCAGAAAACCTAGTCTAAACGCAGCAAAGGAAATTCTCGATGCATTATCACTCACCCACTAATAGTCTTAAGACAGATAAAAAAGGAATTCACCTTCTTCGTGATCCTATTCTTAATAAAGGTACGGCCTTTTCTAGAGAAGAGCGTTATTTGCTACGTCTACACGGCCTTATTCCTCCTGTTTATCACACACTTCCAGAGCAAGTCGCTCTCGAATGGCAAAAATTAGAAAAAGAAGAAACGCCTTTTGCTAAACATCGTTTTTTACGTACACTTCAAGATACCAATGAAACACTTTATTATGCTTTAATAACTGCCTACCCTCAACAGCTTTTACCTCTTATATATACTCCAACTGTAGGCATAGCCTGCCAGGAAATGGGCCGTATCTGGACAAGCCCACGTGGACTTATGCTTTCCTATAAGCAGAAGAATCACTTGGTCGGTATTTTAAAAAATGCCAAAGAAAAAGATGCTTCTGTCCTTCTTGTAACAGATGGGGAGCGTATTTTAGGCCTTGGAGATCTTGGATTGGGGGGCATTAACATTTCTATTGGCAAGCTTTCCCTTTATACAGTCTTTGGGGGTATACACCCACTCCGAACCCTTCCTATAGTCTTAGATCTAGGTACTAACAATCCTAAAAAATTAGAAGACCCTTTATATTTAGGCCTGAAATCTCCACGCATTAAAGGTGCAGAATTTGATGACTTTTTAAGTGCTTTTGTGGAAGCTGTTAAAGAAGTCTATCCCAATGCTCTTCTGCAGTGGGAAGACTTTGGTAAAGACAATGCTCGTCGCGTCCTTGAACGTTTCCAAAATGATCTGCTGTCTTTTAATGATGATATTCAAGGAACAGCCGGTGTCACTTTAGCAGGTCTTTTTTCAGCACTTAAGCAAACAGGTCAAACTCTTAAAGAGCAGCGTTTTGTCCTCTATGGAGCAGGCTCTGCGGCTATTGGTATTTCTGATTTAATTGTTTCTATTTTAATAAAAGAAGGCCTTACTGAAAAAGAAGCTTGTGATAAATTTTATATACTTAATAGTAAGGGGCTTATAATAAAATCCAGTGGCTTAATGGAGCAACAAGAGCGCTATGCAAAAACTCCGTCTGACTGGAATGTCAACGATCCAAAATACATCACCTTAGAAGAAACGCTTCTCCATGTCAAACCAACAGTCCTTATTGGAACATCGGCACAAGCAGGTGCTTTTACAGAAAAATTGGTCAAAATGCTCTGTCAGAATACAGAAAGACCCATTATATTTCCCCTCTCAAACCCAAATACTAACTGTGAAGCACATCCATTAGATCTAATTAAATGGAGCCATGGAAAAGCCATTATTGCAACGGGCAGTCCCTATCCTGATATTGAGTATGAGGGTAAAATATTTACTGTTAGCCAATGTAATAATGTCTATATCTTCCCAGGGATTGGTCTGGGCGTTATTGCCTGCAAAGCACGTCGTATCACTGACTCTCTTTTTGCAACTGCTGCTACGACACTTAGTCGGCTGTCTGAAAAGCTCAAGCGAGCACCCGATAGTCTCTTTCCTAACTTTATCCATTTGCGCGATGTCTCTTTAGAAATTGCTTTTGCCTTTGCTAAAGAAGCTATAAAAGAAGGTCTTGCCGATGATATCAGTGATGAGGAGCTTAAAAAAATCATAGAAGAGATCTCATGGAAACCGAGTTATCCGGAAATAACTTAAAGCCTTTGCGCCTTTCTGTTGTTATCCCTAATTACAATCATGGACGTTATTTGCAGGAGCGTATCTCCTCCATTTTAAAACAGCTGGGCCCCGAAGATGAACTTATTCTTGTAGATGACGCCTCTACTGATAATAGTGTAGCGATCATTCGAAAATTTCAGGATCCACGCCTTCATCTGTATCAAAATACGCATAACCAAGGGGTTGTAGAAACATTTCATACGGGTGTTCATAAAGCTCGTGGACAATTTCTTTTTGGAACTGCAGCTGACGATATAATTGCACCTCATTTTATAGAAACGGCCTTAACTGCTTTTGCCCAAGACCCGAGAATTGAACTCTTTTTCTCGGATTACAGTACGTTTGATCCACTACAAACTTATAAAATGCTCCCGAAGGCTGTAGGCTTACAAATCCTCTCTCCTAGAGAAACACTTAAGCTCTGTCGTACAACAAAATTTTTGCTTAACGGCCATACAACAGTTGTGAAAACAAAAACTTTCTGGCACTACGGTGGACTCGATGAGAAATTAGGACCTTTTAGTGATTGGTTTTTATGGCATTCCATTGCTTTTCAGGAAATAATAGCTTATGAACCTCAGGTACTTGCCTATCACCGTATAGACAAAAATAACTTTAGCAGAGTACATAACTCCGCAGATATTCGCCAAGCACTTCTTTTAAAGCTATCTTTAATGGAAATGCCCTTATTAAAAAGATTTTTTTGTAAAAGTACGCTTTTATATCCTTTTGTGCGAAAAAATCTTATCTGGGCCCTAAAGCATCCTTGTCTCTGGAAAGTTTTTGCCTACACTATCTGTATGAGCACGCTCAAAAGATGGAGGCTCAGCCTCACAAAAAGGATTGCATGAAAGCTTGGGAAAATTTCCTAAAATCAGAAGAAAAGGAATTAGGCTCCTCTACTGTTAAGAAGTGGCTTTCTACTTTGCGTGTTTTACGCTATGATCCAGCTAATCTCCACTTAGAAGCTAAAGATTCTTTTCAAGCCCATTGGTTTGAGGAACATATACGACCTACCCTCTCAAAAAGACTTCTAGGAATAAATAAACGCCCTGTTAAGGTTTATTTGACCGTTGCTAAAGGAGGTGCTACAGCCTCTGGTAAAGATCCTAAAAAAACTAAAGCAATAGAGTCTATGAAGTTACAATGGGAGAGCCCGGATGCCTCTCAAGGCTTTACTAATTTTGTTTGGACCGATAGCAACCAAATTATTAATAAAATTTTACAGGAAGTTGTAACAAAAACTGCTGACCCCTCTTTTAATCCAATCTTTCTTCATGGACCACCTGGATCTGGTAAAACACACTTGCTTAATGCTACTGCTGTGGAACTGAAAAAAGCAGGTCTTAAAACCACTTTTATAAGAGCTGAAAATTTTACAGAACACCTTGTAACAGCTATTCGTGCTGGACAGATGCAACAATTTAGGGGTGCCTACCGCCATACAGATGTCCTTATTATCGATGATATCCAAATATTTGCCAATCGAGCCTCTACACAAGAGGAATTTTTTCATACTTTTAATGAGCTTCATTTAGCTGGGCGTACCATCATCTTAAGTTCATGCACACCTCCAGGCGAACTTGTTGGTATTGAGCCTCGTCTGGTGAGTCGCTTTGAATGGGGGATTACCTTAGCCCTACATGTTCTTAAAAAGAATGATCTAAAAAAACTTGTGTGGCAGCGCGCAGATGAACGCGGCCTTGGGCTAACTGAGAAATCCCAAGATTTTCTTGCTGAGACTTTCACACAAAGTCCTAAAAGCTTAATGCGAGCAATTGACGCAATGGCTTTGCGTCTACCCCCTAAGAGTGGAAGCTCCCCCGAAGAGTTAAAAAGGGTGCTTGCAGATCTCATTAGCAGCGAAAAAGCGTCCCTTATTACACCCGATAAAGTCATTAAAACCGTTGCTGAATACTGGGGTATTCTAGTCGAAGATATCCTTGGCAAATCACAGAGTCGTGAATGTGTCCTCCCTCGTCAGATAGCTATGAGTATTTGCCGCTCCCAATTAGAATTGCCCTTTACTAAAATTGGCCTGATCTTTGACCGTGACCACTCTACAGTGATCAGTGCAATCCGCCATATAACAAAGAAACAAGAAGCTGATAATGAACTCTCCTCCTCCCTAAATAGCTTAATAAAACAACTCTTCTATAAAAATTAACATCACCTGAGTTCGATTATTAACTAGTCGATCCTGAAAAGTCTGCACCTAAACCTTATCTAAAACGGACTTAAGCGTATGTCCATCGTAGGGATTTCCGCGGGCGAGCCTTGCCGGGTAGAGGGTAAAGCCCTCTTTGTATGTAATAGACAAAGAAGCACGTGCACCCTAATTCATATTCTATCTGGAGCGTGGCCTTTGCTAAACTTCTTCTTGATGGAAGTAGCGGGATTTCCTATATAGCAAATATAGGCCCATAATAATAAATGGAATGCTAAGAAGCTGACCTGTTGATAAAAATCCTCCCTCATATTCTCCTTGAGGCTCTTTAAAGAACTCAATAATAAAGCGGAATCCAAAGAGTGCTGTGAAAAAGAGGCCAGAAGTCTTACCACTACCCGGCTTCTTCTTAAGAAGATATAGAAAGCCAAAGAGAGCAAAGTAAAATAATGATTCGTAAAGCTGAACAGGATGTCTTGATCCTGTCAGACCATTTTCAGGATGACCAAAAATAACAGCCCACGGAAGAGAAGAGGGTGTACCTATTATCTCCTGGTTCATAAAATTACCTAACCGAATAAAGGCAGCACCTAAGCTAGCTGGAACCGAAGCTATATCTAAAACAGTAAGAAAAGTTAATCCTTTTACCTCTTTTTTCGAATATATTGTATAAAGAACAAGCGCTAAGATAATAGCTGCCACGCCCCCATGACTTGCAAGTCCCCCCTCCCAAATCTTAAAAATAGCTGCTGGATGCTCTTTATAATAAGACCAGCTATAAAAAAAGACCTCCCCCAGACGAGAGCCCACAACTGTTGCTCCAATTACAACCCAGGTAATACGTTCAGAGAGCTTAGCACTCAGTGTTTGGTTGTGGCAGTAGAGAAAAAATTCTCTTCTTATAACAAAGTAACTAAGGAAAAAACCCGTTGCAAAACAAATACCATACCAAGCAATTGGATGATGCAAGAATGGGATCTCAAAAGCAACTTTAGATGGATCCCAGAGAATCATGTTGTCTCAGAGGTATATGCATACTTAAAGTAGAGAAGAGCCCCATTAATCAACGCACTGCCAACAGTTACATCGATGAGTCCCCTGATATCAGTTGGAATACCCGTTACTTTCATTATAATACCTAAGCCCATCATAGCTGCAATAACTATATAAAAAGCTAAGCTATATATTTTATAAAGAGGCGAAGGGTTGGGCAATTGTCGAATACGAACAACCATTTTTCTGACTGTTTTAGCCAGCACAAAACGGCTTTTAAAATAGCCGATGAAAAGGGCTATCGCAATTAAAATCATACCGGCTTGCTGAATACCTCCAGAGTAGTCAGCAAAAAAGGAGAGAAGTGAGGATCCCCCCCTCTCCTCTAACTCATGAAAAGCTGCTTTTTCAATAATAAGGTGCAAGCCTTGAGAAAGAAGCCCAACACCGATACAAAGCCAAACAAATCCGGCTATTGTAATTAAACTTTTATGTTTTAATTTGATCATGAAGCATCCAAATAACTGTTGCTGTTGCATAAAGCCTTGAATGACTTATGGAAACAAACAACTGGGGGTTATAAAATCTGTTTTTTAATTTAAGGGAAAGAGCAATACTCGGTTTACCGAAATTATCTCGTAATACTTCTATATCTTTGAAAGAAATTTCTTCACCAAAGCCATAGCCTAATGCTTTAGCAACAGCTTCTTTAGCACAGAATCTTGCAGCCAGGCTTGGGTAGGGGTTCTTTTTTTTCAAACAATAGTCTTCTTCATTTTGTGTAAAAACTTTACGAAGGAAAGCCTTTCCATATCTTTTATGAGCTCTTTCTATACGCGCGATCTCTACTATATCTGTACCAAGGCCTTTCATCATATCATACTAAAGGGAATATTAAGAGTTAGGGCTATAACCTGTCTGTTTGCAGGGCATTGCCTGGCGGCTAAACGCATAGTGTATTCTATAGCTAGACTACCCACATAGCAAAAAGTATATCTATAGTGAAAACCTATATCACTCAGTCTATATGCAACCGGTCCATAACTGACAAAGGTGTTAATTCCTGGAAAAGAACTCTGTCCAAACCCCTCTTGTCCAAGTAAATAGCAGCCAATCCTGTGCAAATCATGAAAATTGCGTTCGAGACCTATTTTTCCTTTTAACCAGGGTGAATAACGCGTACCACTACCCAAAGCACCTAAAAGCCAAAGTCGCCATTGCCAATAAGGCCCCTGAATCCACTCTTTACCCACCGATAATTGCATCTCACCCTGGGAGTAATAACTATACAAAAGGCCTGGATCTTGGATGGCTTGTGCTTTAGGAAAATCACCTCTAAAACCTACTATTAAGCTCACAGGAGATGAACCATCTACATCATTCAGCACATTATAGCGGAGCAAAAATGAACCGCATGTTAAGTTAAAACTTTCTTTTTTTGTTTGAGCAGCCGAAGCTTCTAAAATAAATTGCCATTCAGTTAGGCTGCATTCTAAAGAACATCGTGCCAACTTTTGATAATCTTTATAACTCAGTTTTCCACTACTTGTATTTATTGTATGATAATAAGCTAAAGCCCCTTCCAGATCCCCTTCAAATTCGTAAGGATTACCAAGCCAAGGAGCTTCATAAGATGCTCCCATTAGACTTGTGAAAAAAAAAAGAGCCCAGAGCTTCTTCATAAGCCACTTAAAAAATGTTCAGCCTCGAGTGCCGCCATGCAACCAGAGCCAGCAGCTGTCACTGCCTGTCTATAGATAAAGTCTTGTACGTCTCCTGCTGCAAAAACACCTTTTACACTTGTGAGACTCTTTCCAGGAATTGTTTTAATATAGCCATTTTCATGTAATTCCAACTGACCCACTAAAAAATCGGTATTAGGTTTATGGCCAATAGCAAAGAAAAGTCCTCCTGCAGGCTTTTTAATAACAGCCCCTGTCTTCACATTTTTAAGCGTGATCTCTTCTACAACATCCTTTCCATTGACACTTTCAACAACTGTGTCCCAAATAACTGTAACCTTGGGGTTATGGAGAATCCTTTCCTGCATAATTTTAGAAGCTCTCAAAGCATCTCTTCTATGAACAAGAAATACATGAGCTCCATATTTAGTAAGGAAAAGAGCCTCCTCAATAGAAGTATCCCCTCCTCCAATTACGTAGAGATCTTTATTTCTAAAAAGAGGCGATGCCCCATCACAAACAGCACAGGCAGTAACTCCTTTTTGCCAAAGCTCACCATCACTTGCCCCTGGAATATTCAAACGCAGTGCTGTAGCACCTGTTGCAATAATCACAGCTTCTGCTTGAAAACTTCTTTCTGAGGACTCGATAATAAAAGGATGATTAGAAAAGTCTACACCCTTCACATCTTCCGTATAGATTTCTGTACCGAACTTTTCGGCCTGTTTACGAAAAAGATCCATCAGTTCAGGGCCCGCAATTCCATCGGGGAAACCGGGATAATTTTCCACATCAGTAGTAGTCATAAGTTGCCCCCCGGCGACCCCTACGAAAAATCCTTCAAATAACACAGGGGCTAAATTAGCACGCGCTGCATAAATAGCTGCCGTATAACCCGCAGGTCCGGAGCCTATAATCACCAATTTTCTTTTATCCATACAGCCCAGTTTATATTTTTTCTCTTTTTTCGCGAATCAAAGAACAGCATAGCGTCTATTTTAACGCGATATATGAGCTTTTGCCAACCCAAATTCAACGATTTTGTTTCTAAAAACTATAATGGAACCCGAAAAACAGACAGATCTCAAAGTTATTTTTTTTGCTAAAATTTAGGGTCAAGTGGAGGGCCCTAGGATATGAACGCAAATCCAAGGATGGCTATCACCGCAGCACAACAAGGGAGAAGGGAGACCAAATAACAATCCACAGAACTCTATAGCTTCTCATCCTCAATTCTGAGGTTCGGCTATCTTGTAGGGGGATCCGAGGGTTTAGATCTTACTTATAAATCACCAAAATACAAGTGGATATGAACATAAGATTTAAATTATAATATTTTCACATTGACAAACTTTAAATTGAATATTTAAATTGACAATTTAGCATCAAGTAATCTTTTATAATAAGGCCTTGTCATGAGTATTCCTCCTGGTACTTCTGGAAATTCTTCGGTTAATCAACCCCCTGTTTCCCAGGCAAATAGCTCCAGCGCTGCGGTGAATCCTCTCAATGCGCGGGCCATATCCGTGGCGGGATCGGCATTCAAGGCAGTTTCCCCTGGGACCAAGCCTTTCAAACCGTGGGTAAGCCCTATAAAGCCCCCTATTGCCACGCAAGAGGTTCCCGATGCTATGAAAGCGCTTATCAAGGATCTCGATGTATGGGTTGCAACACAGGATCAAAAATACGACGCGGGGATAGTTAAAGCCGCCATTGTGCAGGGTGCAGTAACGGGCGAGGATTTTCATTTAGATATCTCCCAGTTAAAGATTAGCTCCCTCCCCCTTTGCCTTGCTAACTTAAAGCTTACGGAACTTAATTGCTCCTGGTGCCTTTTTCTTACCCAATTCCCCGATCTACCTAACTGTACGCGACTTGTCTGCTCTGGGTGCCCTCTTAAAGCCCTTCCCAATCTTCCTAGCTGCACCTATCTTGACTGCGAGTCTTGCCCTTTTCTTGTCGCCCTTCCCCATCTTCCTAGCTGCACCGATCTTGACTGCGAGTCTTGCCCTCTTCTTGCCGCCCTTCCCAATCTTCCTAGCTGCACCGATCTTAGCTGCTCCTACTGCCCGCTTCTTGCCGCCCTTCCCCATCTTCCTAGCTGCACTTATCTTACCTGCTCCTACTGCCCTCTTCTTACCACACTTTCTAATCTTCCTAGCTGCACCAATCTTGACTGCTCCTACTGCCCTCTTCTTACCACACTTTCCAATCTTCCTAGCTGCACCGATCTTGACTGCTCCTCTTGCCCGCGTCTTGCCATGCTTCCTGATCTTCCTAGCTGTACCGATCTTGACTGCTCCTCTTGCCCGCGTCTTGCGATACTTCCCAATCTTCCTAGCTGTACCGATCTTGACTGCTCCTCTTGCCCGCGTCTTACCGCACTCCCCGCCCTCCCTGGAAATGCGCGCATTGGCTCCGAAGGGTGCCTACTGCTAAATCCGGAAGCTCAAGTGGTTCCTCCAAGTGATTTGGGAATACGCTGGAAAGATCTTAACGAAGATCCTCTAAAAGTTCTAAGGGCTCTTTTGCCTTATTTAAAAAGAGGGATTTTCCCAGAGATTGTCTTCTTAAATGATGATGGGAATCCTCAAGAAGGTAGCGATATAGGGGGACTAGGCAGACATCTGATGTCACAACTTTTTACTCAACTAGCTAAAGTTGGTTGTATTCCAAAAAATCCAGGTACAGAATTGCTCAGGCCTAGAGTCACAGCACCTCCAGCTGAAACTGCTGCCGAAAAAGAGCTTTTGGAAGCCCTTGGACTGCTTTTCGTCCAAGCAGCTAATCGCAATTTCCCGATAGGTAAAATTTTCGTCCCTGACTTTTTTATGGATCTTCAGGCTTTTTCTGGTCAAAATCTTAGCGAATACAAAAAAGATCCTCAAACCTGGATAAAAGAACACTGCACCCAAAAGAATTCGGATATAGCTACGCCTATTATGGCCTGCAGAACCCTAGAAGAGCTTGTAGCGCTAAAAGTTACTGACACTGTAATACCTGAAGGGCTAGATCTTAAAGGGGCAAAGCTTTTTGTCCTTAACGCCTGTATGGAAGAGACTGTCCAAGCCAGAACCCCCTGGTATGAAGCTGCTTATCTGATAGCCTCAGCTATGAAAGGGCGAATGGGCGCTGCCTGGGAGACCTCATGCGCTCTTGCTCCAGAGAAATTTCAAGCTAGTATCGAGGGATCGTTTTCTAAAGAGGCTTTTGTAGCAGCTATTGAGTGGCAAGGAAGCAATCATGCCCCTACCCAAGCATATCTTCTAAAGTGGATCTCTACCCATGATGAGGATATGGTTAAAGACTTGCTTCAGTTCTCTACAGGAAGCCGTTCTCTAACGGGAGAGTCAGTTAAAGTTATGATATCATCTCCTAATATAGAGGGGACCTTTCCCCTTCCTACAAGTCATGCTTGTGCAAGGCAACTTTGTCTTGCTACAGGCTACAGCTCCCAAGAAATGTTTGATGCTAAGATAAAGGAGTCCCTAGAAAATGCTGAAGATAGCGGCTTCCTTTTCGGATAAATGTGTTTATGCATAATTTAGCGCTGAAGTTAGTAACTCCTGATATTCCTCCTAAGAAGAAGGTGCTCACCTTTGACAATGTCTTCAATACGCTCTAGCCAGGATTTTGTGTTCTTCATCTAGCAGACCCTAGTTCACCACCTATGTACAAGAGGATGCGTTGCCTTGGCCCCTTCCCCTGTGGAGGGACTTAACGAGGTGATATGCAGTATAGGCTTTAGAGGTTTTCAATCGAATAACTACCCAATCTTTACTTCTTGCACTCTGAGCTTAAAAGGACCTTAGCAAAAAAATAGCAGATATAGTAAAAATACAGCTGAAAACAAAGGTCATTGTTGAGGAAATCAGAATAAATCAGAGCTCTTTTTTACAGAAATTACTAATCAGGAAATATTACTCTATTTGCGGATATAGCAAGAGCTCTGGAATATCTAAGTATCCTAATTAAGATAAAGTCCGTTCATAAAAACAAAAAAGCTGATATATAAAAAATTGTAAATGTAAACCATTATAAAAAAAGAATCAAATACATAGCATAGGAGTCGATCCTTTTGTATTGAAGCTTTTAGATAAACAAGGGAAAATAGTATAATTAGGGAATATGTCATACCATTTTTTTGAAACAAAAAAAGAAATTACCTCCAAGCTCCTAGGTCAAAAAGAAATACTTGAAGATTTAAAGTATATGCTACTGATTCGTCATTTTGAATCAAGAGCGGAAGTTGCTTATCAAGCAGGACGCGTAGGGGGATTTTTTCACTCTTATGCTGGACAAGAGGCTATTCAAGTAGCGGCTGTTCGGGCTTGTGGCTTAAAAGATTGGTATTCAACATCATACAGATGTCATGCCCTCGCACTCTTACTTGGAGCTAGCCCAGATGAATTGATGGCTGAGTTGTATGGCCGAGAGACAGGTAATGTGAAAGGTCGTGGTGGCTCAATGCACTTTTACACAGAGACCTTACTCGGAGGGTTCGGTATTGTTGGAGGTCAGATTCCTATCGGAACAGGAGCTGCTTTTACATGCAAATATCTCGGACAGAAAGAGCGCATTTCTCTCTGTTTTATGGGAGAGGGAGCTGTGGCGCAGGGTGCATTTCATGAATCTTTAAATATAGCTTCCCTTTGGGAACTTCCTTGTCTTTATATCATTGAAAATAATAAATGGGGGATGGGAACGTCCGTAGATAGAGCTATTAGTGTCCGTGAGATTGCTGAAAAGAAGGCTATTGGATATGGTATGCAAGGATACACGATTAACGGTATGGATTATCTACACTGCTACGAAGCTTTTCATTTCTTTAAAGAAGAAATCATCAGAACAGGTAAGCCTATATTAGTAGAAGCTATTACAGAACGCTTTAAAGGCCATTCGATCTCAGATCCTGCAGCCTATCGAGATAAAAATATTCTCTCTACTTGTATAGATCCAATTATGACTATTAAACAGCTCGTTTTAGAAAAAGGATTAGCCACTAAAGAAGAGATAGGGGAAATGGATAAAGAGATGCGTCTACGGGTTATTGCTTCTATGAAGTACGCTGAAGAGAGTCCATGGCCTAATATAACAACTCTCGAAGAGGGCGTTTTTGCACCATGACAAATATTATTGAAATGAGAGAGGCTCTTCGTCAGGCCCTCGATGAAGAGATGCAAAGAGATGACAACGTCTTTATCATGGGTGAAGAAGTCGCTGAATATAACGGTGCTTACAAAATAACTAAAGGCATGTTGGAAAAATGGGGTCCTAAACGTGTTATCGATACTCCTATTGCAGAGCTGGGTTTCGTAGGTATGGGTATTGGAGCCGCTATGACGGGTCTAAGACCTGTTATCGAGTTTATGAGTTGGAATTTTTCTTTTGTTGCAGCAGACCAAATTATTTCAAATGCCGCAAAGATGTACTACATGTCAGGAGGTAGATTTTCCGTTCCGATTGTATTTAGAGGGCCGAATGGAGCTGCAGCCCAAGTATCTAGTCAACACTCTCACTGCGTGGAAGCCTTGTACGCTAATTTACCCGGTTTAATTGTAGTAGCTCCCTCAAACCCCTATGACGCTAAAGGCCTTCTTAAGGCATCTATTCGCAATAATAATCCCGTTCTATTCCTGGAGTCAGAGCTCTCCTACGGGGACAAAATGGCCATACCAACAGAAGAATATCTGGTTCCAATTGGTAAGGCTAAAGTGACTAGAGTTGGCAGTGATTTAACGATTGTCTCTCATAGCCGTATGGCTCTAGAGTGCTTACAAGCGGCAGAGATCTTATCTAAAGATGGGTTGAAAGTCGAGGTGATTGATCTGCGTACTATTAAACCTTTAGATATTGCAACCATCGCTTATTCTATTGCCAAAACACATCGCGCGCTTCTTGTCGAAGAGGGACATTACTTTTCTGGGATTGCTGCTGAAATTGGTTTTGAAATTAACGAACATTGTTTTAATGAACTTGATGCTCCTCTGATGCGTGTCTGCCAAAGAGAGACTCCCATGCCCTATTCAAAAGTTTTAGAAAAAGAAACTTTACCAAATATAGATCGCATCGTACATGCTGCCAAGAAATTAAGGAGGAGTTAACTTATATGCCATTCACTCTAACTATGCCTAAGCTCTCTCCTACAATGGAAGAGGGAACTATTGTCAAGTGGTGTATAAAGCTAGGAGATCACGTTGCACCCGATAATGTTATTATGGAAATAGCTACGGATAAAGCAACAGTTGAACATACAGCTCTAGACGAAGGTTTTTTGCGTAAAATTTTGATAGAAAATGGAGGCAGAGCGATTGTAAATCAGGCTGTTGCAATTTTTACCGAGAAAGCCGATGAACCTATTGATGGCTATATACCTGAAGGTGAGTTAATTAAAAATGATATACCCGCTGTTACAAAAGCACCCATAAGTACGACTGTAGAACCAGTGAAAAAAGCTCTTGCAGAGGCGCTTTTTACACTTGAGGCTCCTTTAGAAAATTATATTTTTACATCCCCCTTAGGCGAAAGAGAAAATCGCTTGAAGGCCTCTCCTCTAGCCAAAAAAATAGCTAAGGAACAGGGCCTGGCTATATCTACTGTCAAGGGAACAGGAGCCGGAGGTACTATTACAAGTAAGGATTTAAAGGGTGTTCAAAAGGAGGGCATGGTTGTCTTCGGTGCACGAGACAATCCCAAACATATTCCTGGCTCTTATGAAAAAGTAGCGCTCACGCCGATGCGTAGAACAATTGCTAAACGCCTTCAAGAAGCTAAAACATTTATTCCTCATTTTTATACAGAAATGGCTGTCTCTATGAATGAATTATACCATTTACGCGAAGAGCTTAAAGGTGGTGGTATTAATTTAACATATAATGACTTTGTTCTAAAAGCTACAGCCATGGCGCTTAGAGAACATAAAAATCTTAATAGCGCTTATGATGATGGATTTGCAGTACTCTTTCAAACTATTGATATTTGCGTTGCTGTGAATATTGATGGAGGCCTTATTACACCTATTATCCGTAATGCTGATTTTAAAAATATTGGAGAGCTTTCTGTTGAAGTTAAAGAACTAGCTGCCCGTGCACGTGAAGGTAAGTTAGCCCCGCACGAATATAAAGGGGGATCCTTTACAGTCTCTAATTTGGGTATGTATGGTGTCAGCAGTTTTACGGCTATTATTAACCCACCACAAGCCGCCATCCTTGCTATTGGAGGAGTTCTTGACATTCCTGTTGTAAAAGAAGGCTTTGTAGTACCGGGTAAAGTCATGAATTTGGTCCTTTCTGCCGATCACCGTATCGTAGATGGAGCGGCTGCAGCTCAGTTCCTTAAAACTATTAAGGCTCTTCTTGAAAGGCCTAGCTTGCTTATTATTCATTAACTAGATGTGCATGGGGTCTATTCTAGGGCTTTAAGTAGTTATTCTAAGATATTTTCAATTTTATCAAAAAATAATATTAAATTTTCTTAACTGTAGTGAGCTAGTAAGCCTACTAATCGAGGATTAGAGAGATAAGATGAATATAGATGCACGCGTAGAGAGGTTAGATCATTTATGTGTTCATCCCAGGTGTAACCTGAATTCCCGAAAGATGTATACCTAGGGCTTGTTAGGTAGGGCTATTACGAGATGTTCTAGAATCTCACGTTGTGGCTTAGCTCACCTCAGTGAAAATGTGGCCGTACTTACCGGAGTACGTTATTTGGGTTAAGGTAATTATCTCCTCCAAAAGTTCACGCACAGTATATCTTTCAATAAGAACAGGCTTCCTCATCTCGTTGCGAAGAGCACTTATATATATATGAGAACTATGAATTGATTTAATAGGTTGTAAAATCCCTCGGGGTTCGAGGTGTAATTTTTACGGGAATTCAGGGTTATAGTGAATTTAACTTTTCTTCAAGTTTATCAATTCTTTTAATATACTTATTGATATTCTTGAGGTAGATAGAGCGGCGATTATGGTCATTCAGGGGCTCTGCCGGGGCACCGGCCCAGCGAGTACCTGGTTCTTTAATAGATTTGGAAACTGCCCCTCGAGCGGCAATTATAACACGATCGGCAATACTGACATGACCAACAAGGGCCGACTGACCAGCCATGACAACGTGATTGCCGGTTTTAGAGGAACCAGCAATACCTGTTTGAGCAATGATAAGATTATGAGATCCTAGGGTAACCCCATGAGCTATCTGGACCAGATTATCAATTTTAGAGCCCTCTCCAATGCGTGTTTCGGTAAAGCGGCCGCGATCAATAGTTGTCAAAGCACCTATTTCAACATCATCTTCAATTATAACATTACCTAGTTGCTCAAGTTTACTATGTTTACCATTTTCATCAGTGAAAAATCCAAAGCCACAAGAACCAATAACAGCACCCGGTTGAATAATCACTCGATTACCGATTTGGATATATTCCCGAATAATAACACCGCTATGAATAAGGCAATCAGCACCTATTGTTACATGGGGACCAATAAGGACTCCGGCACAAATAACAGTCTTATCACCAATGATACAGCCGCCATCAATTACAGCATATGGTCCTATACGTACACCTGAGCCAATTTGGCTACTGGGTGCTATAACAGCCGTGGGATGAACTCCTTCAAAAAGAAGCGGTGATCTCTCACCTAAAAATAGTTTTAAAACCTTTTGGAAGGCTTCCGTTGGATGAACGGCTATTAAATAGTTTTTCCCTTTTTCAATAGGGGTATCTTGATCTACGATCAGAGCTGTAGCCAAGCTTTTTTTCATAGCCTCAAGATAAGACCTGTTAGCAAAGAAGGAAATCTGACCCTCCTTAGCACTTTCTAGATCAGCAACCCCTTGAATAGATACCAAGGGATTACCTATCACCTGACTGCCCGTGATCTGCGCTAATTGAAGAAGGGTATACACTATTTTCGGCTTACTTGAGGTAGAGCTATGCCTGCGGGAACTTTATCCTTGACTAACTTGGAATCTATCTCATAACGTTTATCGAGTTCTGAAATAACATCGCTTGTTACATCAAATGTAGATGCATAATAGAAAAAGGCATCTTCATTCATAATAAAGGCAAGTTTTTTAGCTAAAGCAACTATCTTAGCAGCGTCAGCTACTTTTGTCCCTAGCTCTTGAACAAGCTTATAATTTGCTTGATTAAGAATTTGATAATATTGATTCTGGTAGCGAGAAAGCTCCATACCCATATTTTGGAAACGTCCTTTAACCTCATTCTGAGCCTCAGTAGATAAACTCTCCAAATACTCACTATCATTGAGCTTTTTAGAAAGATCTTCGAGTTCTTTTTCTGTTTTTTCTAAAACAGCACCCATTTGAGTTTTTAATTCCTCAAAAGATTTTTGTTCAGCCTGGCCTATTTTAGATTTTTCGATACAATTCTTAAAATTTACAACACCAATCATAGGTGTTTCCGCACTTTCTACGGACATAGGAAGCGCTGAGAGGAGCGCCACAAGAATTATAAGAGCTGATTTTTTCATATATATATATACCTTTTTTAAAACCTTCCGCCAAAAGAGATAAAGAACCTTTGAACATCTGAATCAGAGTTAGCGTTAATAGGCCAACCAAAGCCTAGGATAATCGGTGTGTTTTGAATGATTTCAACACGTACTCCCAATCCATAAGAGAGCTTTACAGATCCAATCTTATATGCTGTTTGCGATATAGCACCCGCATCTACAAAAATAAACCCATCAATACGCTCCATAATATGATATGAATACTCTTCAGATAGCAGAAGTGAAGTGATGCCGCCCTCAGGGTCATTAGTTCCTGAAATTTTAGGTCCAATAGCATAGTTGCGGAAACCACGGACAGTATCTTCACCACCCAACATAAGACGCTCACCCATAGGAAGATCAGAGAAGTTTGTAGAACCAACAGGCTGAATAAAATGCAAGTTTCCTTTAAACTTTAATGTACCCTTTTCAGTCACTGGATAATAGTAGGAGTTCTTATAGGAAAAAGAGAGAAAATAGAAAGTGCCACCGATACCTGCATATTCGGAAAAAAGGTCAGAGCGCAGCCCCGAACGTGGACGAATGGCCGAGTCTGTAGCATCATAACTGATCATAGGGCCTACAGAGGAAACAAGGCCATTTTTACCGGATTCTCGCCGAATATTATCTGTAATAGAGGCACTCTGATCATTATTAATTGTAATTGAAGAGTAGCGTAATCTCCCTTGCCAACCATAACGTACATAGTCATTAAGGGGTTTAGTAGCATGGAATCTAAAGCTGGATGTTTTTATATCATAATCATAAGAGACAGCACGGTTATATGTACGATCCGCATCAAAGCCAACAATCCATTTCGTATCCATAAAATAGGGTTTAGTCCAACGCAGGTTAAAGCTCGTACGATTCACACCTACTGTAGTACCTATTTGGAAGAATTCCCCACCACCACGTAAACAACTAAAACCTGTTTTATCAAAGTATTTGAGTCCAGCAATATTAAAATTACGTTCTGTTAATTCTAAGCTTCCAAACAAACTGTCTAGTGTGCTAAATCCAAGAGAAAGCCCGACCGATCCAGTTGACATCTCTTTTACTTGAATATGTACGTCTCGATAGGATCCACAATCGTCAGGCGGGTTTTCTGATCGTACAGGAAAGATGTTAACACATTCAAAATAACCAATATTTTTTAAACGATCCTCGGTTCCCTGAAGTTTACGTACATCAAAAACACAGCCAGGGATAAGTAAACATTCATGGAGGATAACACGGCTTTCTGTATGGCAATTACCAAATATTTTAATTACGCCTACTTTAAAAGGCTCACCCTCTTCAATACTAAAATGGACATCATAGCAGTGACCATCGGGAGTTAGAACTGTTTGAAAGTTAGCCGAGGACTCAATATAACCTTTCGAACCACAAAAAGAGGTGATTGATTGTGATACACGACGTAGGGAATCGGATGAAAAGAGATCACCTGGATAGATGTCTAGATGCTTTTTAATTTGATCGTCAGTAAAGAGTTTATTACCATTAAAAGTGACATTGCGTACGTGATAAAGCGCGCCTTTACACACTTTTATACGTATTTGAATACGATCCTTACCACACTCTTCCACACAGATTGAGACCACAGCATCTAAAAAACCCCGGTTATGTAAATAATCTGTAACCATGAGCTTATCACGTTCGATAGCCTCTTCCTGGTAGGTTCCACTCTTTGTTAGCCAGCTTGTCAGGAAGGAATATTCTTTGGTAATAATTATATCTAAAACAGCAGCTTCTTCACACTCATCCAAGCCTTCTATAAAAATACTGGAAATAAATCCAGCCTTGCCCTCTTCAATACAAATTGTAATATCGACATCATTACTACAGGGGTCAGGCTTAATTTGATAAGACAGCTTAGCCTCAAAAAAGCCTTTTTTTATATAATAAGAACGTAATTTCTGAAAGGCTTCATTAAAAGTTTCTCGATCAAAAACTGACCATAAAGCAATCTCGAGCTCTGATTTTAAATCCTTTGTTGAAAGGGCATGGTTACCTTGAAAACAAACAGATCTAACAACCATTTTTGGATAAAGATCCAGTTCGATATTCACGCTATTTTGATGAAAGTTAAGACGAGGATCTACTCTGTCAAATTCTTCACTTAGGAGTTTTAAATCTTGATCAAAGTCGGATTGAGAAAAAGGAGCACCTGTTTTTGTTTTTAGTCTCTTTTTTAATGCAGAAGTATCGAAATCAGCAGCGGCTTCTTTTTTCAGACAAACAGTTATAGAACCTACGCGTAAACCTTCGGCATAACACATTGATATGCTGATCAAAAGAAGTAGAAAAATAATAAAACGTTTCATAAAGAAAAAGAGTTTATGCGAAGAAGGAATTTTCTGACTAGTTTCTTATCTGGAAATCATAGAGAATATAGAAAAGGAGTAGGCGCTTCATGAGATATCCCGAGCATATAGAAAGGCTTATGCAAATTTTCCGTAAGCTTCCCGGGGTTGGGGCTAAAAGTGCTGAACGTTTCTGCTTTGAATTATTACAGTGGTCAGAAGCAAAAATCCATGAGTTTACCTCGTTAATTGAAGATCTTCCTAAAAAAATCTCTGCCTGTCCTTCATGTGGTGCTCTTTTTCAGGAAGGGATATGTAACTTTTGTAATGGTAACGAAAGGAATACAGAGCAAATTTGCCTTGTAGCAACCCCTAAAGATCTTTTTCTTATCGAAGCTACCGGGCAGTTCAAAGGTCTTTATCATGTTTTAGGGGGTCTTCTATCCCCTTTCTCAGGAAAGCATGCTCTTAATCTAGAGCCTCTGCTAAAAAGAATAAAGGATTTAAATATAACGGAGCTTATTATTGCCTTTGATGGAACCCTTGAAGGAGATGCTTCTGCATTTTATATCAAAGAATATTTCAAAGGAAGCTCCCTGCAGATTTCTCGCCTTGCCTTTGGAATGCCTGCCGGCTCTTTGCTCGAATTTGCTGGTGAGGGTTCTTTAGCCCAGAGTATGGCTCATAGGCGGGAGCTTTAAGGCTTTTTCAATAGGCACCTAGACAACATAACAACTTTTTGCTATACTCTTTCAAAGTTATTTAAAGAGATTTTAATGATTAGTAATCAAATACTTAAGCCTAGAATTATAGGCACAGGTGCTTATTTACCTGAGAGAATCTTAAATAATAATGACCTGGAAGCAATGGTTGAAACAACAGACGACTGGATTGTTTCGCGTACAGGAATAAAAGAGCGCCGTATTGCCCATACCGAAGAATTTACTTCAGATATGGGAGTAAAGGCTGCCCTAATTGCTTTGGAAAAATCCGGACTCCTTGCTGCAGATATCGATTTGATTATTTGTGCGACTATTACACCGGACTATACTTTCCCTAGTACAGCCGCATTAGTCCAAAAAGAACTCGGGGCTAAGAATGCAGCAGCCTTTGATATCCAAGCAGCTTGCAGTGGTTTTATTTACGGACTTTCTATAGCCAAGTCTTACTTAGTATCTGGCATGTATAAAAATATTCTGCTGGTTGCTTCCGAAAAACTCTCTTCTATTGTAAATTATAAAGATCGTAATACCTGTGTCCTTTTTGGTGATGGCGCTTGTGCTGTCATTATTGCAAATAAGGGGTTGGGCTTGCTAATTGGAGCGATTTCTCTAGGTACCGATGGCGAACAGGCCAGTTTACTTAAGCTTCCAGCTGGTGGTTCAAAAAACCCAGCCTCTTTAGAAACAGTTCAAAATGAAATGCACTTCATTTTAATGGACGGGAAAGAGACCTTTAAGCATGCCGTACGTCGTATGGAAGCTGCTGCGAAAGAAGTTCTTGAAAAAAGCAATTTAAAAGAAGGGGAAATCAGCTGGATGATTCCCCATCAAGCAAACATACGCATTATTGACGCAATGGCCAAACGCTTTAGTGTTCCAGATGAGCGTGTTTATAAAACTGTCCATAAATATGGCAATACATCTGCTTCTTCGATAGGAATTGCTCTTTTTGAATTAATGAATAAGGGTGTTGTTAATAAAGGCGATCATTTGCTCCTTGTAGCTTTTGGAGCCGGCCTTACTTGGGGCGCAACTATTTTGACTGCTACAGAGGAATAACTTCTATGGATAAAGGAATCGCTTTAATCTTTCCTGGACAAGGTGCTCAGTATGTAGGTATGGGTAAGGATTTTTTTGACACCTATCCAAAGGCCCGTTTTGTCTTCCAGGAAGCCGATGAAATTCTCGGCACCTATCTTTCTAAAACAATTTTTCAAGGGCCTGCGGATGATCTTTGTCAAACAGAAAATAGCCAGCCTGGTATTTTTGTTGTGAGTATGGCCATCTTATCTGTCTTTAAAGAACAATTACCTCATCTAAAACCACGTATGACAGGAGGCCTAAGCCTTGGGGAGTACAGCGCTCTTTGTGCAGCAGAAGTTCTTTCTTTTGAAGAGGCTTTAAAGCTAGTTGCAGTACGTGCGCAGTATATGAATCAAGCCTGCGAACAAAAAAAAGGTGCTATGGCCGTGATCCTTGGTTTAGAGCCCGATGCTGTAGAAGATATTAATATAGAGAATCTGTGGATAGCTAATTATAATTGTCCAGGACAGATTGTGATATCAGGAAGTGTCTCAGCCATTGAGAAAGCCTCTGTAATTGCAAAAGAAAAGGGAGCCAAACGTGTACTTCCTTTATCAGTACAAGGAGCTTTCCATAGTGGATATATGAAAAGTGCTGAAAAACTACTAGCTGAGCGTATTGAAGAAACGCTTTTTTGTACCCCGCGTTTAGAAGTGGCTATGAATGTACCGGGTACATTTGTAAAAAACATAGAAGATATCAAACGTTTTTTAGTTCACCAAGTAACGCATTCTGTAAAATGGCAGTATGATATCGAGGCTATGGATGCAAAAGAACCTGCTCTTTATATAGAAATGGGACCTGGAAAAACGCTTGCAGGTATGAACAAAAAAATAGGTGTTAAAGCCCCGACAATTAGTATAGAAAAAGTCGCTGACCTAGATCAATTAGGATAACTGATATGCTTTTAGAAAACAAAGTGGTTCTGATTACGGGAGCTAGTCGTGGTATTGGTAAAGCTATTGCCACTCTCTTTGCAAAAGAGGGTGCACGCGTTATTATTGTAGCCACAAATGAAGAGAAAACTCAGAAAACTGCGTTAGAAATAGGTGTAGCTTACCGTATTGCGGATGTTTCTAAAAAAGATGTGGTAGATCAATTAATTGCAAACCTCCTTATAGAATATGGCAATATTGATATTTTGGTGAATAACGCCGGAATTACACGCGATAGTCTCTTAATAAAAATGAGCGAACAAGATTATGACGATGTCATTGCTGTAAACTTAAAATCTGTTTATAATACTTGTCAAGCACTCGCTAGACCTTTTTTGAAAGCCCGTAAAGGGAAGATTATCAATATAACCTCTGTTGTAGCCTTGATGGGAAATAGTGGGCAAACAAATTATGCGGCTTCTAAAGCTGGTATAATTGGTTTTAGTAAATCATTGGCTGTTGAGCTCGGCTCGCGCGGCATTAATGTGAATTGTATAGCCCCAGGTTTTATTGAAACAGATATGACAGAGGGTCTCACAGAAGAACAAAAAATAGCTCTTATGCTAAAAGTGCCTTTGAAAAGGCTTGGTAGACCGGAAGAAATTGCCGCAGCTGCGCTTTTTTTAGCAAGCGCTCACTCAGATTATATCACCGGTCATACATTGACAGTTGACGGTGGAATGGTTATATAATAAAAAAAGGAAAAAATATGTCAATCGAACAAGAAGTCATTGATATTGTTGTAGAACAATTAGGTGTGGATAAAGCAGAAGTTTCTACACAGAAATCTTTTATTGAAGATCTAAATGCCGACTCTCTCGACCTTACAGAGTTAATCATGACATTTGAGGAACGCTTTGGTCTTGAAATTGCAGAAGCAGAAGCTGCTAAACTTAGAACTGTTGGTGATGTCGTTACCTATATCTCACAGCATAAGAAATAGTCAATCTCATTACAAATAAAGATTACCACTCGCCCTTATCTACTCGATTTTGATAAGGGCGAATGGGTATTAGAGCCATTTCTCCAGAAGTCTTTTTATTAGAGCTCTTATTTGGAAGCCAAAATCTTAATAACCTGAGTTTAGGGAAATTCTCATTGAGAGATCTTCCTACGCTATCTTTTCATATGCTTCTATAGGGTATAGAATCTATTAATAATTTCAGCTGCAAAGCATCCGGTGATCTGATTTATCGCCCTGCGCAAGTACACTAGGATTTCCTCTAAAATGTATTAAAATTAGGGCTATTCCTGACAACATCCTGGATTTTTAAGGAACTCTCCTTCTTGCTTGAAGAATTTGGCCTTATTTTGTCAGTTGATGACTTTCCTCTGTGATTTGAGTAAGCTTGATAAAAAAATTATTAGATAAAATAAGAGTATCTACTCCATAAAAGTAAATAATCTGGAAGTAAATCCATAGTCTTGTTTATGGTAAAAATCTACAAGGTGGGTATATGCAAGGATTCAAAAATACAATTCTCCCAGGTGCTATGGGTACAGATAAAGAGACTCTTAAAAAAGCTATCACACACCACATCCACTATACACTTGCAAAGGATCATTATACTGCAACAAAACGCGATCTTTATCTAGCACTGGCCTATTCTGTACGCGATTTAATGACAAAGCGTTGGATAGAATCCCAAAGAGCTTATTACGATGCCAATGCCAAACGAATCTATTATCTCTCCATGGAATTCTTAATGGGACAGTCGCTAAAAAACAGCTTAGTAAACCTGGGTGCTTTGGAATCTTGCAAAGCGGCTATAGAGAACCTGGGATTTAATTTAGAGGAACTTATATCCTTGGAATGGGATGCCGGACTTGGTAATGGCGGATTGGGAAGGCTTGCTGCTTGCTTCCTTGATTCAATGGCGGCTTTATCACTTCCAGCTTATGGATATGGCATTCGCTACGAATATGGGATGTTTTATCAACGTATTGAAAAGGGCTATCAAGTAGAGACCCCTGATAACTGGCTGCGTTATGGCAACCCTTGGGAAATTGGCCGCCCTGAATATATTTATCCTATCTATTTTGGCGGACGCGTTAATCAATATACTGATAAGAATGGTAAGCTACAGACAGAATGGATAGAACGTGAAGAAGTTATTGCAATGGCCTACGACACCCCAGTTCCTGGCTATAATAACTGCGCCTGTAATACTCTACGCCTTTGGACTGCTAAATCTGCTCGGGGCTTTGACTTGAATTACTTCAACCATGGCGACTATATCCGTGCTGTAGAAGATAATAACCGGACAGAAAATATTAGCCGCGTTCTTTATCCAAATGATAATGTAGTCATCGGTAAACGTCTACGTATACGTCAAGAATACTTTATGGTTTCTGCAACACTCCAAGATATTCTTAGACGTTATAAAAAGCACCATAAAGGCTTCGATCAACTAGCTGATAAAGTGGCTATTCAACTCAATGACACTCACCCCTCCCTAGCTATCCCAGAAATGATGCATCTTCTGATGGATCGAGAAGGTCTTGATTGGAATAAAGCTTGGGATTTAACTACACGTATTTTTGCTTATACCAATCATACTGTCCTTCCAGAGGCTCTTGAAAAATGGCCGGTAGCCCTTATGACACAAATGCTTCCTCGTCACATGCAAATTATTTATGATATCAATACGCATTTCTTACAAGAAGTCTCGAAGCGTTTTCCAGGCGATCTTCATAAAATCAGCACTCTTTCCCTTATTGAAGAGGGCTCTGATAAAAAAGTGCGGATGGCGAATTTAGCTATTGTGGGCAGTCATTCTATTAATGGTGTTTCTAGCCTGCACTCAGAGATATTAAAGACACGTCTTTTTAAAGATTTTTATGACTTTAATCCGACCATTTTTCACAATATTACCAATGGAATAACTCCTAGACGCTGGTTAAAACAGGCTAATCCAGGCCTTTCGGATCTTATTACAAAAGCCATTGGCCCTAATTGGGTGACTCATCTTGATGAACTTAAGAAATTACTCCCCTTAGCTACCGATGCCACTTTCTGTAAGGAATGGGAATCTGTTAAAAAGGCCAATAAAGAAGCCTTAGCCGAAGACATCCTCTTTGGACATGCAATCACTATAGATCCAAACTCTTTATTCGATTGTCAAATCAAACGCTTCCATGAATATAAACGGCAACTACTCTTTGCCCTCTACATGATTCGTTTATACAATGATATTAAGGATAATCCTCAAGCAAACTTTACACCTCGCACTATGATTGTAAGTGGGAAAGCCGCTCCTGGCTATTTCATGGCAAAGTTAACCATCAAGCTAGTCAATAGTATCGCTGAGCGTATTAACCATGATCCAGCGATTGGGGCTAAACTTAAAATTATATTTATGCCAAATTACCGTGTATCACTTGCCGAAAAAATTATTCCAGCAATCGATTTATCTGAACAAATTTCTACAGCTGGCTATGAAGCCTCTGGTACCGGTAACATGAAATTTGGGCTCAACGGCGCAATAACTATTGGAACACTGGATGGCGCGAATATTGAAATTAAAGATGCCGTTGGTTCCGATAATATCTTTATTTTTGGACTGCGAGCGGAAGAGGTCGCGGAATTATCCTTAAGTGGTTACAAATCATGGGATAATTACAATAATAATCCGGAACTTAAACGCTCTATAGATCAAATTCAAAGCGGCTTCTTTAGTGAAGATCAACCGGCTCTTTTCGGCCCTATTGTTGATTCGCTCTTAACGGGTGGTGATAAATACTTTGTACTTGCTGATTACCCGGCTTATATAGCTTGTCAAAAAGCTGTTAGTACAGCTTTTACAGATCGCACATGGTGGGTAAAGGCCTCCATTACGAATGTGGCTAACATGGGCTTTTTTTCTAGTGATCGGGCTATTGAGGAGTATAGAAAGATATGGGGTGTGGAACCAGTTATTGTTTCCAAAAATACCTGAAATAGCTTACCCTCTGTCAAGAATTTATGTCCCCACAAACCATTACTAAGATTGTTATTTTCTTTACCTGCTTTCTAGATGCTTTTGGTATTGGGCTGGTCTTTCCCCTCCTCTCTCCCTTATTACTTGATTCAGCCCAAGGGTTCTTGCCTTTATTAACTAGTGATAGTATGCGCGGAGCTCTTTTAGGATTTGTACTTGCTAGTTATTCCTTGGCACAATTCTTTAGCGCTCCTGTTTTTGGTATGCTTTCCGATTATAAAGGCCGAAGAACAATTCTTATTAGATGCGTCTCTATTGCATTTGTTGGTTATATCATTGCAGGTTTTGCAATTTTCCTCAAAAGCTACTGCCTTCTTCTTTTAGGACGGTTGCTCGAGGGCATGGCCTCAGGGAGCATCTCCGTTACTTACGCAACTCTTGCCGATATTAGCACAGGCCGCTCCAAAATAAAAAACTTTGGCTGGCTAGGTGCTTGCTGGTCTCTGGGCTTTATTCTTGGGCCTTTCGCTGGTGGGTATCTCTCCTCCAACAAGCTTTCTACCTTTTTTACATATGCAACACCCTTCTGGTTCGCAGCAATCCTTGCTATTATCAACTTATTGCTTGTCTTTTTGTTCTTCAAAGAGACCTTCACCGCCACCACTAAAAAGCAGATCCATCTCTTACAAGGTGTGATCAATCTTAAGAAAGCATGGCTGCTTTTCCCTTTAAGAAAAATGATGCTAGCTATGTTTATCTTCTTCATTGGTTGGGAAATATTTGCTCTTTTTATACCCATATTTCTCATTAATCGCTTTGTCTTTGATTCTCTTGCTATTGGCAACTTCTATGCTTTCCTGGGAGCAGGATTTGTTATAGGCAATACTTTTATTCTACGTTTAGTCTCTCACATACCCACCGAAAATCTCCTTAAAATTGGCCTACCTCTTTTTGCCATCTATATATTCCCTCTAATTTATTTCTCTTCTTTGCCTTTTTTTCTTGCCTGGCTTTCCCTTATCCCTATAGCTGGCGCTGTCATCTTCGCCCTTGGCCCCATCCATATCTCTAATGCCAGTCGAGCTGATGAGCAAGGGGAAGTCCTTGGTATCTACCAATCTGTTCAGGCTGGAGCCCTTGCCCTCCCCCCCCTTATCTTCGGCTCTCTTGCAGTACTCTATCCCTCTTTTAGCATATGGGGCAGTGCCCTATTCAGCTTCCTATCGGGCCTAGTCTTCTGGTTTATCAAAGGCCCTAAACTTCCTAAAACTCCGATTAATAAGATCTTTCCCTAAACCTAGATTTTATTAAAAAGATATCTACCTATCCGTAAGAAAGTAGCTCCCTCTTCGAGGGCAATCTTCCAATCACTCGACATCCCCATAGAAATTTCTGTAAGACCCCATTTATCCGCAGCTTCTTTAAGCCTTTTAAAACAGGTGTGGATCTGTGAAGTGTCAGGCGTAGCTGGTGCTATTGTAGAGATCCCCTGAACAAGCACCCCTTCTGGATAAGTATATTTCTCCCATTCAGCAACCGTTAATCCCTGCTTACCAGGCTCACCACTTGTATTTACTTGAAGTAGTACTGGTTGATTTTTCTTTTTAGAAGCTATCTGCGCTAGAAGTTCATAATTATGAACAGAGTGAATAAGAGAGAAGGCTCCCACTACTTTATTCACTTTATTAGATTGTAAATGTCCTATAAGGTGCCAACGAATGTCTAAAGGAAGGACAGCTTTTTTAAAGAGAGCCTCTTGTACTCGTGATTCAGCAAAATCACGACAACCAGCATCATAAAGTAACCTAAGGGACTCTACGGGTTCATATTTGCTAACAGCAATAAGACGAGGCATCTCTCTTTTTAGAGAATGGCAGTGTTCTTCGATTTTTTGAAGAAGCTCTTTATAGATATTTGTAGACATAATTTAGAAGAACTTCTCTAGTTTTTAAAAGGTCATCAAAAGAGTGCGCCTGGCTGATAAAAGAGGCCTCATTCTGTGCTGGAGAAAAATAAAGTCCTTCTAAAAGCATAGCGTGATAGAAGTGTTTGAAGCGTTCATTATCAATGAGCTTAAGATCATATGAGTTATTTACTACCGTAGGGCCAAAGAAAATAGTAAACATAGATCCCACACGATTCAAACAAGCTTTTTTGCCTCGAATGGCCTCTTCGATAGGTTTGAGGAGAAATTCTGCTTTTTCTTGGAGCTCTTCATAGAAATTTTTAGCATCCAGAAGTTTAAGACTTGATAGACCCGCAGCCATGGCTACGGGATTACCTGCAAGAGTGCCTGCTTGGTAGACCTTGCCCTCAGGTGCCATATGGCGCATAATCTCTTTTCTTCCCCCAAGACAGCCTACAGGAAATCCTCCGCCTATGATCTTACCAAGAGTTGTAAGGTCCGGCTTGATTCCGTAATAACTCTGTGCAGACCCCTTAGATATCCTAAAACCCGTTATTACCTCATCAAAGATTAGAAGTGTCTTTTCTTCTTCGGTAATTTTCCTCAGAAGCTTCATAAAGTTTTTGGAGGAGGGAACAACGCCCATATTACCAGCTACTGGCTCTAAAATAACAGCGGCGATCTGATCTTTGTACATTTTAAAAAGTTCTATAAGAGCCTTTTCATCATTGAAAGGGATACAAAGTGTATGTTGTATGATACTAGAGGGAATCCCTGCTGAAGAAGCAGTTTGATTTAAATTCATGACTCCTGATCCTGCTTCTATAAGAAAAAAATCGGCATGCCCATGATAATGACCCATGAATTTTACAATATAAGAACGCCCGGTAAACCCTCTTGCAAGTCGGGCAGCAGTCATCGTAGCTTCTGTACCCGAACACACAAAGCGCATTTGCTCCATGGACGGCATAAGATAATTAATGAAACGCGCCAACTCGCCTTCAATGGCTGTTGTAATACCGAAAGAGCTTCCTTTTTTTAAAAAATCTGTGGCCTGCTCAATTATAGTCTGATGTGCATGACCATGAATCAGTGATCCCCAGGCGCCACAATAATCAATATAACTTTGGCCCTCTATATCCGTGATATAGGCGCCGCTACCTCGTTCAACGATAAGAGGCTCTCTATCAAGATGTTTAAAAGATCGTACAGGAGAATTAACCCCCCCAGCTAAATAAGTAATTAAACATTCACGTGTTTCCATAGCAAAAACTATAGACAATCCAAGGATTCTTGACTACACTCAGCGCTCATGAGTACTACTGACAACCTACCTACTAAATTAGGCCGCAGTATTGAATCAAGCCTTTCGTCTCTTGGAGCCTATGCCCTTATGACACTGCGCGCTTTTGGTATTTTTCTTACGAATCCCCCTCATTTTTCGCTTATTCGCGAGCAATTATTCAGTATAGGCATTATGTCACTGCCTATTGTTTCTGTTACTGGATTGTCGACGGGTATGGTACTTGCAGCGCAATCCTTTTTTCAGCTGGCAGACAAAGGCTTAGAAGGCTCAACGGGTATTATGGTAGGAAAAGCCTTAATGACGGAGCTTAGCCCTGTTCTTACAGGCTTTATTGTTGCTGGACGTGTTGGATCTGCTATGTGTGCTGAAATTGGCACGATGTTTGTAACAGAACAGATTGATGCCATGCGTTCAATGTCTGTGAATCCACTACGTTATTTGGTTACACCGCGTATTATAGCCTCTACTATTATGATGCCTTTTTTGCACCTTTTTTGCACGTTAACAGGCATCTTAGGCGGGTACCTCGTTGCTACTTATCTCTTTGGTATGGCTCCTATTACATACTTTGGTAGCATGCAAATATACATAACTAATTTTGATTTTATGAGTGGTTTTGCTAAATCCTTTATTTTTGGGGTTTTTGTAGCAAGTATTTGCTGTTATAAAGGCATGCGGACAAAAGGAGGCGCCCTGGGTGTTGGTAGCAGTACAACCTCCAGCGTGGTGACTTGTTATGCTGCAATACTTATTTTCAATTTCCTCTTAACCTTGGCCCTCAATATGATTCGCATCTGGTTTTATAGATGGTAAAGGAAAATATACTTATTGAGGCTAAAGGGATTTGGAAATCTTATGGGAATAATCAAGTTCTCAAAGGCTTAGACCTTTCTGTTTATGAGGGTGAAACAGTTGTTATTCTTGGGCGTTCAGGTGTTGGTAAAAGTGTCTTACTGCGGCAACTTATGGGGCTTGAAAAACCGGACAAAGGAACTCTATATGTAGATGGTTTTCAGATTTCGGATCTAGAGGGAACATCTCTTTACAAAGCTATTACAATGATGGGTATGCTATTTCAAGGGGGAGCACTTTTTGACTCTATGACTGTTATTGAAAATACGACTTTTTATTTAGAAGAACATGGGGATCCTCGAGAAAATGGGCGCATGCTTTCGGATGAGGAACTTCGAGCTCATGGTATAAAAGTACTTAAAATGGTTGGGCTTGAAGGGATTGAAGATAAAATGCCCTCCGAATTATCAGGTGGCATGAAAAAAAGAGCTGCCCTTGCTAGATTAATTGCTTACCGTCCCTCTATTCTGCTATATGATGAACCAACAACCGGGCTAGATCCGATAACTGCTATGCAGATTAATAATTTAATTAAAAATACTCAAAAAGAGCTCAATGCCACAAGCATTGTAGTCACCCATGACCTACGCTCTGCTCTAACAGTTGGTGATAGGCTAGCCCTTCACCATGAGGGGAAAATTGCCTTTATTGGTGAAAAATTAGATTTTCTTAAAAGTGATAATCCGTTAATAAGATCTTTCTTAAATGATGCCCAAATTAGGTGGGATTAATAACTCATGCCAGAAAAAGTTAAAACTGTCTTAATCGGCTGCTTCATTATCATTGCCTGTTTGGCTATTTTAGGAGTACTCCTCTTCCTGCGGCCAACTGTTGGTGATGGGAAGAAAAAGATTTTTGTCTGCTTTACCTCTATTGAAAAAATTCAAATAGGAACACGGGTTACTTTTGCTGGAAAGCCTGTGGGTGAAGTACTAGCTATTCGAGAAATGTATGATGCACGAAGCTTGCCTACAGGTCGTTATGGTCATATTTGTTTTTATGAGCTCGAACTAGCTATAGACTCTAAAACAATTGTTTATGATACGGATGAAATAGCACTGCACACAACCGGGCTTATGGGTGAAAAAACAATTGCTATTATCCCAAAAGCTGTTCCTAAGGGTACTCCCTCTTATCCGGTTACTGATCAAATTATGTATGGGAAATCAGGGGATCCAGTAGAAGATACCTTAAATCAAATTAGCACACTTAGCCAGAAGGCCTCTTCTGTAATTGATCAGTTCCACTTAATTTTAACAGAAAATAAACAACCTATTCAGGCAACGATCCTTTCAATTAAAGATGCCGCAATGGCTGTTAATACAAGTTTTAGTGAGGTGAATAAGACTCAAGTAATAGATAATATTAGTTCAGCTTTTGCCAATTTTTCAGCTATCAGTCAGGAATGGAAAGATGAAAAAATTGGGGAGTCAATCCCTCAGATATCTAGTAACTTAGCTTCTATTACAATCGCTTTAAATAAACCAGAAGTTCTTGTGAAAACCCTCAATAACCTTCAAAGCTTCACTGATACATTGGCGGAGAAAAGAGGTGAGGTGGGTGGAATTATTGATAATCTGCTCCATACAACCGATCGTCTAAGTAACTTCTCTAATAGTTTAAATTCTGAAGGCTCTATTGCCCGCCTCTTTCAAGATGATACTCTTTACTTACAATTCGTACAGCTGATGAGTAAAGGGAATGTCTTAATGGATGATGTTAATAATTATGGGGTTTTATTTCATCTAGATAAAGGGTGGCAGCGTGAAAGGATTAAGCGTATGAATCTCCTGTGCAAACTCTCTACAGCAAGAGAATTTGCCTGCTATTTTGAGGGTGAGATGGGTCAGATTAGCATAAGTCTTTGCCGTATTGCCAAAGCACTTGGGAAAGCTCAGAAGGCCAAAGCCTGTTACGGTGTTATAAAAGATAAAGAATTTAATTATCAATACTCAGAATTACTGAGTCGCTTACAAGAAGTAGAGGAGTCTCTTGAGGTTTACAGGCAGCAACTGATAGAGTGTGGAAAACAGCAGCTATGCCGGCGCTAAGGAGATTTTTACATGAACTTTAACCTGTATTCAGAAATTGAAAAGGGCTCTTTTTTAGTAGCCTCACCCGAAATAGATTCGGGGGTCCTCAATAGAGCTGTTATTATTGTCTGTGAACATTGCTCCGCAGGCTCCTTTGGCTTGATGATTAATAAACGCCTGGATCTCCATCTACCTGAAGGCATTATCCCTGTTAAAGACCTTTTAAATAAAAAAATTTCTATATATTCAGGAGGTCCTCTCCAAACTAATCAAATGATGTTGCTTCATGACTACGACAAAATACCCGATCAGACACTGACTCTTATGGAAAATGTCTTCCTAGGAGGCAACCTCTCTTTTCTTCAAGAGGCTGCAGCAGATGAAAACGGTCCAGCTATACGTCTTTGTTTTGGCTACACAGGCTGGTCAGCTGGTGAGCTTGAACGAGAGTTTCTAAATGGTATATGGTACTTGGCAAAAAATAGTTACAAGCATATTTTTGAAACACCCCCTGAAAAAGTTTGGCATACCATCCTCCAGGAAATGGGTGGGAAATATGCAGGTTACTCCATGATTCCAGAAGATTTACTTCTTAATTAAGCAAGAACTCAGTTTGTTAAAGTGCCCACAAGTGTCTGACTACTACAGCTATGGATTTTAACGCGCTGAAGGGATCCAATAAGAAGCTCATCGCCTGGGAAAATAACTTTTTGCCACAAGCGGGTACGGCTTTTAAGGTATATGCCTTCAGTTTGTTTACTTTCTACAAGGACTTCGACTTCCTGGCCAAGCATATCCTGTAGCTGCTCCGCAGCTATTGTATTATGAATAGCTAGCAAACGTTGAAGCCTTTTTTGCTTAACTTCCTCTGGGATATCGTCAATCCAGCGCATAGCGGGTGTGCCTTTACGTGGACTATAGGCAAAGATAAAGGAGACAGCGTAACGAATCTCTTTCATCCAACGACAAGTCTCTTCAAAATCTTCCTCTGTTTCTGTAGGAAAACCTACAATAATATCGGTGCCAAGTGCGACATTTGGAACAATTTCTCTGAGCATCTGCACTTTTTCTAAATATTGCTCTACCGTATAAATACGGTGCATCTTACGAAGTATACGGTTACTACCTGCTTGAAGAGGGAAATGCACAAACTCACAAAGAGAGGGAAGATCACGAATAGCTTCCATAAGCTGCTTTGTGATATCAACTGGATGGCTTGTCATAAAGCGTACGCGCTCAATACCCTCTATCTGGTCAATCTTATAGAGAAGATCGTGGAACTTACATCCCCACTCAGGCTGATCATTGCCATAACTATTCACATTTTGGCCGAGGAGTGTTATTTCTTTATAGCCTTGGCTCGCTAAATGGCGACATTCTTCAAGGACGCTATCGGGAGAACGTGAAACTTCGGCCCCCCTTGTATAAGGAACGACGCAGTATGTACAAAACTTGTCACAACCGCGAATAATAGATACAAATGCTTTTACCTTATCTTCTCTATGCGTTGCTATATAATCGAGATTATCCTCAAAACGATCTTCTGTACGAATAGTTGGTTTATTAGTCTCTAAAACTTCATCTAGAACACTCACAAGATCGGCGATATTGTTAGTCCCAAGGACAAAGTCTACATGGGGTAGCTTTCGGAAAAGACTCTCTTTTTTGGCATTGGCCATACAACCCGTTACACCGATAACAGCTCTTCTCTGTTTAATACGACCCAGCATGCCAAGCTGCCCTAGCTTACCCATTACCTTCCGCTCTGCTAGATCACGGATAGAACAGGTATTGAAAATGAGTAAATCGGCCGCCGTCTCATCATCCGTCCTGGTTAAACCTCTTTTTAGAAGTTGGCCCATCATCAGCTCGGTATCAAGCTCATTCATTTGGCAGCCATAAGTACGGATATAAAAAGTTTTAGGATCTCGCTTCATGGTCGAAGATCTTAACTCTTTCTTCTCTATTTGTGCAAGTAAAGGAGCTTTTTTTAAAAAGTATTTTATATATTTATTAAAAAAAGCACTTTCTGAACTTCTGGTTATTGCAAAAAATCCAACAACCGGGATAGAATGAGCGATCAAAGATTTTTAATTCAAGGTTCACATGCAGAATACTTTTATGCAAAGAAAAGAGGACACTAAGCGTTCTTGGCTGACACTCGATGCAAGCGGTAAAACTCTCGGGCGTTTTGCTTCTGAAGTGACAAAGGTCTTGCGAGGAAAGCATCGTCCTAACTACACACCTAATATTGACTGTGGTGATGGTGTTATTATTATCAATGCTGACAAAATTCGTGTGACAGGTGCTAAAGAATCCCAAAAAATTTACCGCTATTATACCGGTTATATGAGCGGTATGCGCGAGATACCTTATCGCATTATGATGGAAAAAAAACCCCATTATATTCTTGAGCACGCTATTTCTGGTATGATGCCTAAAACACGTCTCGGTAAAGCTCAACTGAAGAAACTTCGCATTTTCAAAGGTCCAACCTCTGGCATGCCAACCCAACAAACGACTGCTGTTAATATCTAAAGGATTTTCATGATTCAAGAAATGACTGCCACAGGTAGAAGAAAAACTTCTGTAGCTGCTATTCGTATGCGTCCAGGTACAGGTAAAATTGATGTCAACGGCCGCGCCTTTGAGAGCTATTTTCCCCTAGCCCTTCAACGAGCTGCTATTTTAGCACCTTTTTCTAAAGTAGGCCTAGAAGGTCATTATGACCTTATCATCCGTGTTAAGGGTGGTGGTATTGAAGGACAAGTAATTGCCGCTCGCCTTGGCATTACACGTGCACTTGTACAGGAAGATGAAACAAAACGTGGTACTTTAAAGGCGGAAGGCTTTCTTACTCGTGATCCTCGTAGAAGAGAGCGTAAGAAATATGGCCGTGCCGGTGCGCGTAAACGATTCCAATTCTCTAAACGTTAATATTTAAATATACTATACGCCCTTATTACGTGACTGCTCCCTCGCCTCACGGCGAGGGCTTCTAGGGATTACTCCCAGGCCATTCAATCCAAGTGTCAAAATATTCTGTGCTGCATTGAGATCCCTTGTCGCCATATGCCCACATTACAAATAACAATAAATCCGTTCTTTGAGAGAACTTCTTAGCTTCTCGATGACCACATGGGTAACAATCTTGTGAGGTATAGGCAGGATTCACCGCTCCCATGCTCCTACCCGCTTCTTGCTGCTTTGTAGGTCAAGAATGGATGAAGCTGATGCCAACTTACCTCCATAATGCTTTTTCTAAGATAGGAGACTTCTACCGTTTTGGGGATATTAAGATCTTCTATGCAAATATACTGATAGTTATCTACTACATTTTGTACTAGCCGAGAATGGACAATACTCAAGGATTCCCTTTCCTTTTTTAAAAGAGGAATAAGCATGCTCTGATCGTATTTTGTTAAGGGGATCTCTAGATCATGGGCGAGTATACGGTGTTCGAGGAGAACATTGTAAAGCCATCTGCATTCATTTAGTTGATCCTGTAATAAGCGTTCCTGCTTCTTCGTAGGATGTAATCTAAATTGAAATGACTTTTGCACTAATATGGAGCTATGGTATTTTTTGGTCTATGAATATTTTAAGCTATTTAATAAGAGATTGAGAGCTCGATTTTAGAGGCTTTTCCAGTGTATAATTTGCAAGAATGTAAGCCATAAACCTTTAATTCTTTGCAAAATCATGAAACCAAAACCATTAGATTTTAGCCAAAGTAGACTTATTTAGAGCGCAGGCTACCCAGGGCCCTGTGCTCTATTGCGTACATCCTCTTTACCGCATGAGGAGCATAATAGACTTGAGATACTCTTGAAGAAGAACTACAGCCGTGGCTTTTCAAACACTCAAGGGGCTCCTGCAAAATCTACTCGCTTTATTAGCGGGCTTTTGATCTTGCAGCATCGCTATGGACTATCTGACAAAGGTGCTGTAGAAACCTGAAGTAGAAAATCCTTATTGGATAAGTTAGCAGACCCATTAAACGCATGGCTTTGCGGAATTGGGGAGAACTTAGGGATCCAACTTGTACTCTATAAAAAATATGATCTCATCTATTTCCCGCAGCTAGAGTAACTGCAGAAAATTAGATTCCGTTAATATGGGGATCTTGAATTTTTGGGCTTTAGTAAACTTGGAACCGGGTTCTTTCCCTATAATGAGATAATCCGTTTTTTTACTAATGGAATCACTTATCCGCCCACCCCGCTCCTCTATTAATGCCGATGACTCCGAACGAGAATATCTCTGCATAGAACCTGTAATCACAAAAGTTTTACCGGAAAAAAGATGATCTGTTCTAACGGGTACCTTTTCTAAAGGCTCTAACCCATTCGCTATAAGAAGATCTAATTCCTGTTGGTTTATAGGCTCGCTTAAAAAGCTTGCTAAAGAATGAGCAACTATTTCTCCAACACCCTCAATAATACGAAAATCGTCTTTCTGTAGTTTCCTGAAAGCTTCTAAGCTTCCTGCAAAAGAGGCTACTGCAGCAGCAGTTGAGGCTCCTACATGTCGAATGCCTAATGCTAAAATAAGACGATGAAGCGGTGTTTTACGGCTTTTTTCAATGGCCGCCATTAGATTTAATATGGACTTTTCTTTAAATCCTGTCAGGATACTGAGCTTCTCTCTATCCATAGAATAGATATCGCTGAATCGCCTGACAATCCCCTTTTGAAAGAGCTGCTCCATCACTTTTATACCCAGGTTTTCTATATCCATTGCGTCTTTAGAAGCAAAGAAAATAAGCCTCTCTAACTGTTGATCCGGGCAGTCTTTGCTATTAGGACAGCGTACAGCAACCCCCTCTTCATCTTTAAGAAGAGATTCCCCACAAGAAGGGCAGTGCAGAGCCATCTTCCATATGGGCACATCAGCCGCTCTTTTATCTTTCACAACCTCCAAAATTTTAGGAATAACATCCCCACCTTTTTGAATGAGAACATGATCACCAACACGAATATCTTTACGTGCTATCTCCTCTTCATTATGCAGCGTTGCACGAGCAATAGTACTACCTGCTAATAAAACAGGCTCTAATTCGGCAACAGGCGTTATAACACCTGTACGACCAATTTGCAGAGTAATAGCTTTAATAATTGTTTCCGTAGTAACGGCCTGAAATTTATATGCAATTGCAAAGCGAGGAGATCTACCTGTATAACCGATTTCATCGTGGAGACTAAGGCGATCTACTTTGATTACAATACCATCGATATCAAAGGGCAGCCTAGCTCTTTTTTTATGAACCTCTTCGGCAAAAGCCATGATATCCGCTACATTCTTACAGAATTTATACTCCGGCATGGCCGGAAGGCCTAAAGACACCATATAATCAGGAACTGCATGTTGATAATCAACGGCTTTACTATCTACCAAGCCATAAAATATAATAGCTAGATTCCTTTGTGCTGAAAGAAGAGGACTCAGAAGTTTTAAAGAACCCGCAGCAGCATTGCGAGGATTGGCAAAAATCTCCTCTCCAGCAAGCTCCCTTTCATGGTTTAGGGCCTTAAAAATTATATGGGGCATATAAACTTCCCCTCTTAAAACAAGAAGTGGTGGGGCCCCTACAATTTTTAAGGGTAATGAGGCTATCATAGAGCAATTAGCCGTAATATCATCCCCATAAGTACCATCACCTCTTGTTGCTGCTTGAAAAAAAAAGCCCTCTTTATAGGTAACAGATACAGCAATACCATCCATCTTGAGTTCTGTAAAAAAGGCTTCTACATTAGCCACTTTTTGCATCCGCACCAAAAAGTCTAAAATCTCTTCTTCACTGTAAGTATTGGTAATGGAAAGCATAGCAGAACTATGTTTTACTTCTTCAAAACCTTTACTCGGCAGCTCCCCAACTCTTTGCGAGGGAGAGCTGCTCATCACCCATTCAGGGTGCTCTTTTTCAGTACTTATAAGCTTTTGAAAAATAGCATCATAGGCTTCATCATTCAGAACGGGCTTATGTAGGACATAATAGAGTCTGTCATGATAACGAATATCCTCTATGAGCTTTAGGTAATCTTTGTAGGACATATCTTAAATATATGGGTTGCAAGAGGTGCTAGCTGCATTACAAAGCCATTACCCTCTTTTTGGATAGTAGGATTACATTTATTAGTGCCACCAAAACAAGCGGCATCACTGCAGAAGAGTTCTTCTATAGCCCGAGATTCCTCAATATAATAATGCGAATAATATTGGGGTGTAAAATTATGAATACAAATAATTTCTTCTCTCAAAGATTTACGCCTATAACATATTGTAGAGGCTGTATAATTGTTTATATCGATCCAATCATATCCCTCATAGGTGAAATCCTTTTCCCATAAAGAACTATGCTCTTTATAAAGAGCTCCAAGCACTTTAACCATCTCTTGAATACCTTTATGGGAGGGTAGTTGAAGAAGCTCCCAATCGAGAGGCTTCTGAGAGTTCCATTCATTAAATTGACCAAATTCCCCCCCCATAAAAAGGAGCTTTTTACCTGGCTGACAGAAAAGATAGCTTAATAAAAGCCTTAAATTTGCAAATTTCTGCCAATAATCGCCCGGCATTTTAGAGAGAAGACTTTTTTTTCCATGCACAACCTCATCATGCGAAAGAACCAGCTGAAAATGCTCAGAAAAAGCATAAAGAATCCCAAATGTCAGCTCATTATGATGGTATTTACGAAAAAGTGAATCTTTCTTGAAATAATCGAGAGTGTCATTCATCCAACCCATATTCCATTTAAGATCAAACCCAAGCCCCCCTCTCTCTAAAGGCTCAGTAACCCCAGGAAAAAACGTGGACTCTTCAGCAATCATCAGAACTTCGGGAAACTCTTGATGAACCACGGAATTCAAATGCTTTAAAAACTCAATAGCTTCTAGATTTTCCTTAGATCCATATATATTAGGAATCCACTGACCCTCATCACGGCCATAATCCAGATATATCATGGAAGCAACTGCATCCACACGGAGTCCATCGATATGCATTTTATCGAACCAAAAAAGCGCGTTAGCAATTAAAAAATTGCTAACTTCCTTACGGCCATAATTAAAAATACATGTATTCCAATGAGGATGATACCCCTGCTTGCTATTGATATGCTCATAGAGATGCGTCCCATCAAAAAAACGCAAAGCATGATCATCGGTTGGGAAGTGGGCTGGAACCCAGTCAAGAATAACACCTATATTATGCTGATGAAGATGATTAACAAAATATTGAAAATCATGGATCGAACCAAAACGACTTGTCACGGCAAAGAAACCTGTCACTTGATATCCCCAGGACTCATCAAGAGGATGCTCCATAATAGGCATCAGCTCTACATGAGTAAATCCCATTTCCTGACAATATACTGCAAGCTCATGCGCTAAAATACGGTAATTTTTAAAACGCCATTCATCTTTACGCCAAGAGCCCAAATGAACTTCATACACATTAAAAGGGCCGTTAATATTTTTCAGAGGACGCTCTTTATCTGTCCATTCAAAACTATCTACGTCCGCAAGCTTAGAGGCTGTTAAGGGTCGCATTTCTGCTGTAAGTGCATAGGGGTCAGCTTTAATGCGCACATCCCCATTTGGACCTATAATATAAAATTTATAACAATGCCCTTCACAGAGTCCTGGAATAAATATTTCAAAAATACCCGACACCCCCATAGCACGCATTGGATTCATTTTATAATTCCAATGATTGAACTCTGCAATAAGGCTAACACTTTGTGCAGAAGGTGCCCAAAGACTAAATTTAGCTCCTTTTATACCCTCATGTATACAAAGGCGTCCTCCCATTTTTTCATAGATTTTATAATGAAGTCCTGCAGAAAAAAGGTGTTCATCTAGAGGTCCGATCGTTGGCCAAAAAGCATATGGATCGTAGGCTAAAAGACCGTTATTATGAAAAATACGGTAATCAGTTTTTGTTGTTGAAGCACTTGTTCTATATTCAAAAAAGCCTTGGCCAATAGGAAATGTTTCCACATTCTGAGAGTAATGCTCTATAAAAACCTGTTCACTGCCAGGCCTAAAGAGACGAATAACTTTTCCCCCCGAAGGGTCCTCTTGTAAACCCAGATCTTTATGAGGTTGCTTAACATCCATAGAAGTTTTATCTTATCACTGGAAAATTACTTTGTAAAACGATCTAAAAAAAGAGGCTTACCTAAAGAAAATAAAAAAGAATCCCCTCTTTTGAAAATACTACCTTTATCTCTTTTATTCAAACGTAATCTACACGTTTTTCCAGGAAAAACTAAAGTGCATGTTCTTGATTCTAAGGGCATTATAATACACTTCTTAAGAGAACCATTACTCCACAAAATGTCTACTCTAAAAAGGTTCTCTATCTTTAGATTTTGCACACGTCCTGAAACAAGAAGTGAAGGTATAGATCCCATTATTGTAATAATTGAGGCATGGTAGCTTGCAAAAAAAGCACGGAAATCAGCTATTGGAAATCCTGCTGGAAGTCCTTTATAACCTGTATGACATTCCTTGTTTTTCGGTGCAAAAATGGCACTGAATCCCTCCTTAAAGGACTCAATAAGATTAATGGGAAGACTCCCTTCCTGAAACCAACAAGCGGCCATAAACCAAATGGGCAAAATTTCTTTTAGATCGCCGCGTTTTTGAATCTCTTCCCATTCCTGTTTTTTATAGTTCCCTGTACTTAATTTTTCCAAAACATCTATTCTTTTAACGGCACATGGAATAAAGAAGCTTTTTTTCCATCCACGATCAAATAAGATAGTGACCCCCTCACCGCCTGATCGAATGCGGTAACGAAAATAATCGATCGGTGTCTTAACCGTGACAAAAATCGCTCCTTTTTTAAGATCAAGAAGCGCTGTAAATGAATCCGCAGTTTCCCCTAAAGGCAGTTCAATCGAAAAATTACCTATAATAATTTTAGAAGGGTATATAACAGCTTCTAAAGAGGTTCCCGGTATTCTTAAACTACTTCCTGGCTGATGTGTAAAAGGAGCGTAGGGTTGATCTATGGCTATACTAAAGCACATGAAAGCCCCTTTGGTCCGTTTTTTGTAAGAATAACAGGAATTTCTTGGTTGGGCTCTGCTTTAAAAAGTACTGATAAAAAATTTTCTGTATGCCCCCCTTCCCCATTTTCTGTTAAAATAACCATCCGACGTCCAACATAACGTTCTCTTAAAGCATATGCAGCTTTTTCTGCTGCCTGCATAATTTCTCCTTTACGACGGCTGATAATAGCTGGTGGGACTTTCCCTGGAAATAACACAGCTCTTGTGCCCTCTCTTTCGCTATAAGGAAACATATGTACTTTCGCAAAAGAGACCTCTTTGATAAGGTCTAATGTTTCTTTATGATCCTCCTCTGTCTCCCCAGGAAAACCTACAATAACATCTGTTGTAAAGGTAAAATCAGGAGAAGTTTTTATTAAGCGCTCAACAGTCTCTCTAAAAATCTGTCTTGTATATTTACGATTCATACGCTTAAGAATAACATTAGAGCCTGACTGCAAGACAAGATGGAGGGAGGGGCAAGTATTTTTACCTGTCAGAAGTGCTTCCTGTAAATCTGGTCCTACTTCATCCGGATCAATGGAGGAGAGGCGTAAACGTTTAAGACCTTCTACCTTATCTACAGCACGTACTAGTTCTGTAAGAGAAGGTGTGAAGTCACCTATATTAATGCCCGTAAGAACAACTTCTTTATAGCCATTAGCTACAAGTGCCTCTACTTCCTTAATAATATCTTCAAGAGGTCTCGATCTTGAACGCCCTCGGACATAGGGAATTATGCAATAGGTACAAAAAGAATTACATCCATCTTGCACTTTAACAAAGGCTCTTGTATGAGCCTCAAAATTATTAATTTTAAATTCAGGAATTTCCAAGTCTGGAAAAACGGTTTCTAGTAATTTTTCTTTATGCTCATTTCCTACAACAATAGCTCCGGAAAATTGCTCAGGACTTTTTTCAGCAGCACAGCCAGTTACGACAACCTTTATTCCTCTTTGTACTAGCTTTTTTACATCATGAATACTTTGTTTATGCGCAGATTCAGTGACTGTACATGTATTAACGATGCATATATCAGCATTTTCAGAAACATCTGTAGATGTATATCCCATCGCTTGTAATTGATTACGAAAGCCTTGAGATTCGTATTGATTAGTACGGCATCCTAAAGTATAAATTTGGAAAAGTTTTGTCATAAAAAGTCCTTGCATTATCCCATAAAAAGAGGCTTAATCTCAAGTTATGAAGAAAGTCATTTGGTTTTTAGCAATTCCATTCGCTCTTATGGCCGCAGCTCCTCAAAGATCCGCAGCACAACCAGCTCCTACTGGGCAGCAAATCGATCAACTCTTGTCACAGATGAAAGAACAGCAAAAGCAACTCCAGCAGCTTGGCCAAAGAATCAGTAAACTTGAATCTGTCCAACAATGGTTTGTTCCGCCACCTCAGGCTCCTGCCAAACCTAGCAAACCTGGCCCTCCATCAAACTTTAAGCCCGGACCTCCTTCAAGTTACATTAATAACAGCCCTCCTTAAAGAACTTGTAAAGTAAACGAGGAAAGATTTAGACTCGGATTAGTCTTTTGAAAAGAGGGTTTCTTTATGCGTAAAGCTATTGTATTATCCACAGGACTGGCGATGTTTTCCATGTTCTTTGGCTCGGGTAATCTTGTCTTTCCCATCATAGTAGGCCAAACATCCGATGGTCACTTGTTTCTATCGACATTGGGTATTCTATTAACAGGCGTTGTTGTTCCCTTTTTAGGCGTTACAGCTTTAATACTCTTTAATGGTGATCAAAATGCCTTTTTCGAACGTTTGGGTAAAGCCGCTACCTTTTGGTTTCCTCTTTTTGCCCTTTCTTTAATGGGCCCTTTTGGGGTCATGGCTCGCTGTATAACAGTGGCCTTTGCTAGCTGTCAATCACTTGTTCCTTTTTTAAACCTACCTCTTTTTAGCCTAATCTTCTGTAGTTTTATTTTTATACTCTGTTTTAATAAAAAAAAGATAATATCTATACTAGGCACCATCCTAACCCCTTTTTTACTCCTTTCTTTGGCCGCCATCGCTTTTTTTGGCCTTCAAAATCTAAAACTTCCTGTAGCTGAAGTAGGTACTGGATGGATTGCTTTTAAAGAAGGTCTTTTCCAGGGGTATCAAACCATGGATCTTTTGGCTTCCTTTTTCTTCTCTACTTTTATTATTAAGGCTCTCAGAGCTAAAGTAGATGAAAAAAAATCTCTTGTAATCTTTGGCTATTCTTCCCTTATTGCAGGTGGCCTTCTAAGTTTGATTTATTTTGTATTAGTAACAATAGGCTGTACTTATAGCGATGTTCTCGTTAATCTGCCTCCTGAGAAAATGCTTATTGTCATCGTTCATAAAGCTATCGGCTCCTTTGCAGTCCCTCTTGTAGGTATAGCCGTAGCCTTAGCCTGTTTTACAACAGCGGTTGTCCTAGCTTCTCTTTTTTCTGAATTTTTACAAAAAGATGTCTCTAAAAATCGCATTAGCAGTAGCTGGTCTATGCTGATCACTCTTGCTATTGGCTTCTCGATATCCACTCTTAACTTTTCTGGTATTGCTGCCTTCCTAGGCCCTATTCTAGAAGCAATCTATCCAGCCCTTATTATCTTTACAGTCCTTAACATTGCTTTCAAGTTATGGGGTCTTAAAATGGTACGTATGCCTGTCACCATGAGTCTACTGTTAAAACTTATTTGGATTTGATCCATTTGCACAACATTTCGGACTTGACTAAAAACATAATCTGCCTTATTTCAAAATAAGGTATGGTGAAATAATTTCTGGATAGTTTACCCAAGCTTAGTTTAGCCATCAAACCCTCTAGAAAATAGGGCCCCTCCTGGATTTTACATTTAAACCGGGGAATAATAACCGATATATGAACATATTTAAAAAAGTCTTAATCTTAGGCATAATATGTACTCTACCCCTAGTAAAGGTTGATGCAATAGGTAAAAAAAGCCTTGCCACTGATGCTTCTGCTGGGATACACCCGGATATATTAAAAGCTATCCATGAGGCTAATGTTGGGCTACGAACGCAGGAGGCCCGTGTTGCTCATACTCAAAGGGCAGTTGAACTATTCAAAAAGCATTTTGGCAAAGATATAGATGTTTATTTTGTTTTAACTGGAACAGCCGCTAACGTGCTAGGACTTTCAGCCTTACTTAAGCCTTATCAAGCAATAATTTGCCCTGAGTCTGCCCATATTAATGTAAAAGAAATGGGCGCTCTAGAAAATTATACAGGATCTAAATTGCTTACAGTTACAACCGCAGATGGTAAGTTAACTGTAGATGATATTAAAAACAAATTACAAGAAATTAATAATAAAAAACCAGGCTACATAGAGTTAACCGTGCAACCCAAGGTTATTTCTATTACTCAAGCAACTGAATTAGGTACTTTATACTCGCCTGAAGAACTTAAAAAGCTCACAGCTTTTGCCCATGCCAATGGATTGTATGTTCATATGGATGGCTACAAACTTTGCAACGCAGCGGCAAGCTTGAATGTGACCCTCGCTCAAATAACGACTGACGTTGGAATCGATCTGCTATCCTTTGGTGGAACTGGGGGAGGTATGATGATTGGCAATGCGGTAATCTTCTTTGATAAAGATCTTTCAAAAGACTTTAAATACATCCACAAGCAGGGCATGCAGTCGGCAGGCAAAAGCCGTTTTATCGCGGCTCAATTTACTGCATTGCTATCTAACGATCTCTGGCTGAGGAATGCTCAAAATGCTAATAACATGGCTCAATTTTTAGCCCAAGAGCTTAAAATGATTCCTCAAGTTAAAATAAGCAGAGCTGTTCAAACCAATGCTGTATTTGCCATTATCGATCCCAAATTAATACCCATACTCCAAGAACGATTCTTCTTTTATATATGGGATAAAGCAACCTCTGAAGTACGTTGGACGACCTCATTTGATACCACCAAAGAAGAGATCCAAGATTTTGTCGACTTCTTCAAAGAAACGATTAAATCGCAGTCTTCGGACCCTAGTCCGTAAGATTGTGTAAATTCAGATGCTCATCAAAGAAGTGGTGCGTCACCTGCCAATATGCAAGTTTGTTTTGAGTAAAAAAGCAAATACAGGAGATGAATCAAATGAATTTTGACAACATGGCAAATGATTGGCCATAAGTACTCATGGATAAGCCAGATTTTAAAAATCTGGCTTATTAATTTACACAAGATTTTGGACTTGACTCTCTAAATCTGCATTACGCTTGAGCTCTCTGTATAAAGCTGAGCGATGCACCCAATTAGAGCACTTTAGAGCACTTTAAAGCACTTTAGAGCACTTTAGAGCCATTTATAAAAAATCGGAAGAGGTAGGATTTGAACCCACGGACCCCTTGCAGGGCCTTCTGTTTTCAAGACAGACGCAATCGGCCACTCTGCCACTCTTCCACAGAAATGAAATAACGATTCTAGCCTTTAGATAGTGATTTGGTCAACTAAATTGTCGTAAAAAACGGAGGTCATTTTGAGTAAAAAGACGAATATCATTAATACCATATTGGAGCATAGCAAGACGTTCGATACCCATACCCCATGCATAGCCTGTATAAAGTTCGCAGTCAAGCCCCCCATTTTTAAGAACTTCTGGGTGTACCATACCGGCACCAGCAACTTCAAGCCATCCACTTTGCTTACAGACTGAACATCCAGATCCTTTACAGAGTAAACAGGAGAAGTCAATTTCAATTCCCGGCTCTACAAAAGGGAAATAGCTACCACGCACACGCATGGAAAGATCACTGCCTATTAATTTTTTAAAAAACTCCTCGATTGTTGATATAAGATCTTTAAGGGAAACATCTTTATCAATATAAAGAGCATCAATTTGATGAAAAAAAACGTGACTACGTGCGTTAATTTCTTCATTTCTAAAACACTTACCTGGGCAGATAACGCGAATAGGTGGTTGGGAAGCCTCCATCATACGCATCTGAATACTTGTATTGTGCGTACGCAGAAGAAGGTCTTGTGTAATATAAAATGTATCTTGCATATCACGAGCGGGATGATCAGGGGGATAATTAAGGGACTCAAAATTATGATAATCACTCTCCACATCAGGAGCCAGTTGAACGGAAAATCCCATAGATATTAAAATATCAACGGCTTTATCCAACATTGCAAGAACTGGGTGCTTACCTCCTATCAAAGGCAGCCGGCCTGGAAGTGTTAAATCTATTTTCTCTGTCTGAAGACGCTTATTTTGAAGCTCTACATCAATTTGGTCGCTCGCTTCTTTGAAAGTCTTCTCAGCAAAGCTTTTTAAATCATTAATTTCTTTACCGAGAAGTGGTTTCTGATCATCTGGAACAGCTTTTAAGTCCTGCATAAGCTGCTGAATGAGACCTTTACGGCCTAAGAATTCATTATAAAAAAGCTCCAAGTCTTTACGCGTTTTCAAAGCAGAGAGCCCCTGGATGAATGTTCGTTTAAGCTCTTGGAGCTGATTATGCATAGGTTACTTAAGCAAGTGCGGCTTTAGCAAGTGAAGCAACAGCTGCAAAACTTTGCGGATCTGAAATAGCCATTTCAGAAAGAACTTTACGGTTAAGTTTACAGCCAGCAAGAATAAGACCATTAATGAACTTGCTGTAAGACAGACCTTGGATTTTGGCAGCTACGCTGACCCTTTGAATCCAAAGTGCACGGAAGTCACTTTTCTTTTTCTTACGATGTATGTAATTGTAAGCCAAAGCTTTCATAACAGCATTGCTTGTCTGTCTTATGTGATTTTTACGATCACCCCAGAAGCCTTTTGCTAGCTTCATAAGACGTTTACGGCGACGATGTGTTGCGATAGAACTAGTTGTTCTCATTATTTACTCCTTATACTCCCATCAGACGCTTGTACATTTTGACAAAACTTTTATCTACTTGAGCCGGGCTCGCTAAAAGACGTTTTCTTTTGCCGGATTTTTTTGTTAAAATATGACGTCTGCCTGGACGTGTTCTCATTAATTTTCCTGTAGCTGTCACTTTAAAACGAGATACTACGGCTTTACGGGTTTTCATTTTAGGCATAGGAACGCTCTCCTCAAAAATTAAGGTATCATCTTACATCGATTCAGGGCTTAAATCAAGTCTTTTTCTTGCTGCCAGGTGCTAAAACTGCTGTCATGCTACGACCCATTAGCTTTGCCGGGGATTCCACAGACGCAATATCTTCCACTGACTCAATAACTTTTTTTATAACCGCTTCTCCAAGTTCTGTATGGGCCATCTCACGCCCTCTAAAAGCACAAGTCACTTTTGCCTTGTTTCCTTTACTTACGAACTCTCTTAACTGTTTACACTTTGTATCTAAATCATGATCAGAAATATTAGGTTTAACTTTTACTTCCTTAACCTTGATTTGGTGCTGTGATTTTTTATTTTCTTTTTCTCTTTTTGTCTGATCGTAACGAAACTTACCCCAGTTAATAATCTTACAAACAGGGGGTTCGCTACCAGCAACAACCTCAACTAGATCCAAACCTTCAGATTCTGCTAGGCTCAGCGCTTCACGCAGAGTCACAACACCCACTTGGCTTCCATCACTGCCGATGAGGCGTATGCGTGGAGCCCGAATTTCTCTATTAACTCTCAATGTAGTAACAACCTCCAAAAAAGAACTTATATTAAGCTAAATCAACTGCTAAATTCAAACATTTCTTTCGCAAGACTCTCTAAATCTTCTAAATGACCCTCAGTTTCTTGTAAAAGAAAGGCTAAAGCTTGTACAGGACTTGCGAAAAGACTGGCCCCCACCGTGCCGTTAGACTTTATAATACGTGCAGTTTCATAAAAAGAACCCAGAAGATCTCCCAAAAATAGGGAATTAGGCGTCTCTTTTTGAGCCGCCTTAAGAAAACTAAAGGGGCTTATAACTTCTTTTAGTGTTACTTTACCCTTTTTATCAAAGGCCCATAAACGCGGTGAATCTGAATACAAAATATTTTTATTGAAAGGCCTGTCATCAAAAACAGGCGTGCAAGAAAAAGCCCTATCCGGGAAAAGCCCCTGGCAGCCGTATACTTTTACAAAACCTCTTTTTTCCCAAAAATGCTCCTCTTTCTTACGTAAGCTTTCTAAAAGAGCCACTCCTTTAGGAAGCCATAGCCCCTCAACTGTTACAAGACCTGCAACAGTTGCTAAATAAAAAGGATCTGATTTTTTTCTATTTGCATAGACCTTCAAAAAATCTTTTAAATATCTTTTTTCAGTGAAAAGAGCCCCCTCTAAATGCCACAGGCCTTTCTTAGGCTCTTGGATATGGAGAAGTTTAAATTGAGGAGAGAAACTCTCTATATGCGGTGCAGGAAGAGCTATATCCCCCCATTTTACCATCTCTACCAACTCTTTCTTGCCAAAAGAGAGGCTCTCTGCAAGAAGAGCGTGTCCCTGATGCTCTAAAAGCATAAGAGCATTACCGCCCATCATCGTCATAGGATAGCCCTCTTCCGCAGTTCTTAAATTAACAATAAGAGCATCTTCTAGAAGAGTCAAGAATGTCTGATCTAATTTCTCTTTATAGACAAATTCCACCTGAAAGCCATAAGGCAGCGCCTTATAACTTACAAGCAAGAGGCCTTTAAACATATTAATAAGGGTGAGGCCGGTTAAAGCTGCGAAAAAATCGCGCTCTCCTTGTATTTTCATGAACTATACTCGTAATAAAGCATAATAATACCTCCTGTAAATCTGGAAACCTCAGTTCCCCAGGCACTAAACCAGGCCCCCGCAATGACCCCCATGTGATCGTTAAAATTGTATTCAATGGCAGGAGCAAATGAGAGCTGATTTGTGGAGCGCGCACCTAAACGATTTAATTCCATTCCTTTAAACCGTGTATAATCCTGATGTGTATATCTGCTATCCAGAGCCAAAACCCAGTTTTTAGTAAGAGTATACTCAAAACTTAGGCAAGTTGTAAGAGAGTTCCCCGGGAATACTCTGCCTGTAGTGTGAAATCCTCCGCCATATGTATTAAAACCTTTCAGAGTCACCGGAGCCGATACACCATAAGAAAAAAACAGTGCCGCACTTAAAAAATGTTTATTTTCTAAAGAAAAAAGCTGATAGAGCGTTAAGTAAGCTATACTTGTCCAACTGCCCATTCCTGTAGAATCCGTCCCTTTTTTATTTGGAGAGAGTTGTTGATAATGCCCTGTTGGCGCTATCTCTTCTAGCGAAAGTAGTAAAGAAGGATATCCTTTATCCTCACCCCTAATGAGCTGAAAATCAAATCCTACCCAAGTGTCTCCTGGATAAAAAGCCTGTGCTTTCCCTGATTTTTTATAAACATCTTGTAAGGTAAGATTGATATCCATCCATTCCGTCAAGCCGATGCATAAAAAGAGTTGTGGATTTATTATTATAACATTAGGTGCCGATATTTGAGAAATTACATTAATGTAGGGCTGAATCAAAACATCTCCCCGCTTTGTAACTGTTGTTTGAGAAATCAATAGCGTACCGGTAAGCCATGGCTTTTGCTGATTATTATCATCCGATTGGAGGACCCCTACTAGTAAACATAAAATAATCACGCCTATGAGTGAGCGCACGAAAACCTATATAATAATTGAGTTTGGGGTGTAGCTGACTCGAACAGCCGACCTCCACGATGTCAACGTGGCGCTCTAACCAACTGAGCTAACACCCCGAAAAATAATAAGAATAGGGGAAGATCTGCATAAAATCAAGGTTTAAAACCCTCTTCAAAAATCCTTTCTTCTAAGGGTTCCACAATCCCCAGGGCCCTGCGAATAGGCCCCATAATATAAAAACTGCCCATCGCAATAACCGGGCCCGCTAGAAGTGCTGCAGAAAGACCCTCCTCTATAGAGTTATAGGTATAAGAGGGTTTTTTTGATGGCCAAAGACTTTTTAGGTAAACTGGATCAGCCGCTCTTAAACTTCCTGCCTGAACAAAATGAGCTTCTTGTACGTGGGCACTTATTATAGAAAAAGATTTTTCTATATCTTTATCTACGCACATACCAATAATAGCCACATAAGGTTTTTCGGGTATAGACTCAAAAAGGCGCTTAAAGCCTGCGGGATTATGTGCTACATCTAGAATGACAGGGCCTATTTGCTCCAAACGGCATGGGGGTCTGATACAAAGTGCTTCTTCAAAGATAGGTTGGTTTAATTGAGAAAGTGCTAAGCGAACCAAATTACTATTTTCTTCATCATAGGATTTGCCCCGAAGGCTCACATGAGGCCCCTGAATAAACCTAGCCGCTGAAGGGCCAAGAACATAGGGCACCCCCCCCTTAATAATACCCGCTTTTTCAAAAGCAATACCCTCTAAAGTATTTCCTAATAATGCCTGATGGTCATAATCAATAGATGTAATAATAGAAAGTTCAGGTTTAATAATATTCGTTGCGTCTAAACGCCCGCCAAGCCCCACCTCTATAACAGCTATATCCACCTTTTTTTCTGCAAAATAAAGAAAAGAGAGAAGCGTCATTGTCTCAAAAAAACTTAGGTCTTTAGGTGTTAACTCAATATTTTTTTGTAGCCAATCCTCCTCTACCCTCTGTCTGTTAATTTGGATGCGCTCACACACACTGCTGATATGAGGCGATGTATAGAGGCCTACTTTCAAGCCGCACATCTCTAAATTGCGCGCTAATTTTGTGCAGACAGAGCCCTTTCCATTAGTGCCTGCAACATGCACAGAGGCAAATCTTTTTTCAGGAGATCCAAGAAGAGCAGCGGCTTTTTGCATTCTCACCAAGTTATATGCCCGGTCATGCCGGACCATCCGATCATTGAGAATCTGTTTATAGTGTTCCATTATTTTCTTTTGTGCGTGTAATTAAGATATTCAGGGTATCTAAAGGTGTACAAGAGGATCCTAAATAGTGCTGGGGCTTATTCTCTCCATGAAAGTCTGAACCACCTGTTGGGAAAAGTTTGTGTTCTTTAGCTACTTTTAACCAATAAGGTATTTTATCACTTGAAAAATGCGCATAATAAGCCTCGATACCATCAAAGGGGAGTTTTAAGAGATTTCTAAGCACTGTGCGGTCTCTAATATAATGGGGATGCGCAATCACGACATACCCACCTGCCGCATGCACAATTTCCAAAGCCTCTTCTGCAGAACAACGAGCGCCACTTACAAAGGCTGGGCAAGACTCCCCAATATAGCGATCAAAGGCCTCCCGAATCGATTTCACATACCCTTTATCCCTCATAATTTTAGCAATATGTGGACGACCTATAGAGCCTCTTTGATCAGGGGGCGTAAAATAGAGCTCCTCTGAATTAATAGGGCATCCTAGTTTAGATAGCCGTTCCAGAATCTCTTGATTGCGTTTTTCTCGGCGAACAACCTGCTCTAGGCATAAATTGTGTAACTGTTGGTTTCCTAAAGAAAAACTATAAGCTAGTAGATGGATGCTCGCTTCTCCAAAAGTCGTCGAAAGCTCTAAGCCCGGAATAATTTGCAGTCCCTCTTTTTTTTCGATAAGCTCATAGGCTTTCAGCGTGTCATGATCAGTAATAGAAAGAACCTCAAGGCCCTCATTAAGAGCCTTTTCCAAGAGCTCTAGAGGGGGTGTTGTTCCATCTGAGCATGTCGTATGTGTATGTAAATCAGCTTTCAAAAGCAATTTTCCTTATCTCTTCTTCTAAAAGAATTCCCGCATGAGCGAAAACCTTTTCTTTTATAATTTTAATCAAAGCCTCCACATCCGAAGCCGTTGCTAACCCCTTTGGGTTTATAATAAAATTGGCATGCTTTTCAGAAACTTTCGCACCACCGATAGCCACTTCTTTAAGACCCGCCTGATCAATCAAAGCCGCAGCAGAATGACAACAATCACCTATAGGATTACGAAAAACACATCCAATAGAGGGTTCTCCATAGGGCTGTGTTCTTTGGCGATAATCGATAATTTTCAGCTGTTTTTCACGTGCTAATGGATCTTTAGTAAGTCCAAAAGTGGCTGAAACAATAGCCCCTTTCATTCCTTGAAAAGAGCTATATCGATAGCTGAAATCAAGGTCTTTTTTTAAAAATGTAAAAAGCTCGCCTTTTTCATTTAAAAAATCAACACTTATTAATGTGTCCGCGGCCTCCTGGCCATTAGCGCCTGCATTCATAAAAATGCCCCCACCTACACTTGCAGGTATTCCTGCGGCGAATTCCAGTCCTGTAAACCCAGCTCGAGCCGTGCGGCTACCTAAGAGAGCAAAGCTAAAGCCCGCACCTACTGTAATTATAGGTTTGATGGAACTAATAAAATCAATTTTATTCAAAATAACAAGTCCATTAAAGCCCTGATCAGAGAAAAGGCAATTAGAGCCCTTACCAATAACCAGCATCCTTCTGGGGTAGACCTCTTTTAATAAAGAGCTCATCTCTGCCACAGTTTTAGCCTCAGCTATAGAAAGTGCCGGCCCACCTATTTTAAAAGTAGAGATTTCTTTAAGTAATCTCATTTTTATCTAAAGTAATTTTTTCACCTTCTAAAGTAGCCCCTTTCTCACGCTCACTTTGTTGCTCGTGTAATGTAAGAGCACTCTCAAGCACTTTTTTATCAACGACTTCACCTAGTATCTTCTTTTTCTGCTGATCAAGTAGGGCATTGATGAAAAGGCTTGCTGCAGGAGTTGCAAACTTACGTGCTAATCGAATGCCCTCCGCTATGACAACGTTGGGCGGAATCTCTACTGCCTTAAAAATAAGCTCGTAGAAACCAATTCTAAGAATCTGCAGCTCTGTTTTATGGATACGACTAAGTGAAAATGCATGCGAAAGAGCGCAAATAGCCTTATCAATATCTGCTTTCTTATCCCAAATATCTTCGGCTAATAAATAGGCTTCTTTTATATTTTTACCAGATGCCTTTAACTGCGACATTAAAAGAGCTATTAAATGTTCTCTTGTTTCAACACCTTGGTCAAAACTAAAAAGGAGTTGCAATACGGCTTCTCGTAACTTTTGTCTAGGTAATGTCATAAATTTAGTGGTGATCCTTGCTCGCTTTACAGTATTATAGCATATTATGCGTGATTCGTGGGAAGAGGCTAGCTCTTGGTATGATAAAATAGTTGGTGATGAGGGACATTATTACCATACACATGTCATACTTCCAGCTATTAAAAATATTTTGAGAGATGCCCCCAGCATTCTCGATGTGGGCTGCGGCCAGGGCGTTTTAGCCCGTCATATCCCTAAAGGCTCTACCTATATGGGTATCGATGCTTCGCCCTCTCTTATCAAAGCCGCTAAAGAAAAATCCCCTCCTAACTGTGAATTTCAAGTAGTTGATGCCTGCAAACCGTGGTCTCTCAAGAAAAAAGATTTTTCAGCAGCTGTCATGCTCCTTTGCCTACAAAACATGGCAGACCCGGACAAGGCTCTCCTTTATACAGCTGAGCACCTAGCCCCCGGGGGTGAGCTCGTTATCGTCCTCAACCACCCCTTTTTTCGCATACCACGTCAAACTTCCTGGGGCATTGATGAACCGGCTAAAATGCAATACCGCCGCGTCAACAGCTACATGTCCCCCCTCAAGATTCCGATTCAGACGCATCCCGGCCACAAAACCGGCGAAACCTGGTCTTTCCACCACTCACTCTCTGATTTGAGCTCTATGCTGAACTCTGCCGGTTTCGGCATTATGCACATCGAAGAATGGTGCTCTAATAAAACAAGCCAAGGGCCTCACAAACAACGCGAAGACCGCGCACGCAAAGAGTTCCCCCTCTTCATGAGCCTTATCTGCCAGAGGCTCTCATGAAAATAGCAATCGTTCACGACTGGCTCACCAATATGGGCGGTGCCGAAAATTCTCTGCTTGCCATGCATGAGGCTTATCCAGAGGCTCCTATTTACACCTCTGTTTATGATCCGGATAACATGCCTCTCTTTAAAGGCTTAGACATACGCACCACCTGGCTCCAAAAACTGCCTAAAAGCTTACGGTCTCTGCATAAATTTTTTCCTATTTTACGCATATGGGCCTTTAAATCTTTGGACCTTCGTGAATATGATCTGATTCTTTCGAGTTCTAGCGCCGAATCAAAAAATGTACGTAAAAAATCTGGTGCTCAGCATATTTGCTATTGCTATACACCCATACGCTATTATTGGAGCCACTACGCAGAATATCGTAAAAATCCAGGCTTCGGCTGGCTTAATGGTGTTGTTCGTCTTGCTTTGCCCTTTTTAGTACCAGTTGGCCGTAAGCATGACTTTAGGGCTGCTCAAAATGTAGACCACTTTATTGGGATCTCCTACGCCGTCCAAAGTCGTATCCAGCATTACTATCAAAAAGAGGCTCTCGTTATTCATCCACCCGTCGATGTAGAGAGATTCTTCCTATTAGCGGAACCTGTAAAGCGCTCAGGATTTATAATGGTGGGCCGGCAAGTTCCTTATAAGCGAATGGATTTAGCAGTTGCTGCCTGTACACGCCTTAACCTACCCCTCACCCTCTTCGGCGATGGCAGTGAGCATGCACGCCTTGTTAAGATAGCCGGACCGACCATCAAATTCGTTAAACATGCCTCGAATGAAACAATTGCCCTCGCTCTTAAAGCATCTGAAGGCTTTATCTTTCCAGGTGAAGAAGATTTTGGCATTGTTCAAGTAGAATCACTAGCTGCCGGCACCCCCGTTATAGCCTATGCGAAAGGTGGAGCCCTTGATATCCATGAAAAAGATGTCACTGCTATCTTCTTTTACGAACAGACAGAAGAGGCCCTTATCGCTGCAATCGGCCAATTACAAGGCCATACATTTGATAAATCTCTACTTGAGAAGCAAGCCTCCCTCTTTACAAAAGAGCATTTTATTTGCTCGTTGCAGAGTGCTATCTTGACGAAGATTCCTCTAGTTTGATAAATTATTCTAATGCTAGGTATATTTTTAGATTTAGAGACAAATGGCCTCAATGCTTTTAAGCAGCGCGTTTTGGAAATCGCTTTTCAAATCATTGACTTGGAAAGTGGTGAACTAAAAGCTTCTTATGATGCAGTTGTTGCTCAATCTAAAGAAGTTTGGGATAAAAGTAATCCAGACAGCTTAAAAGTCAACGGCTTTACCTTTGAAATGTGCCTTCTAGGAAGGCCTGAATCTGAAATTGCTAAAGAAGTTCTCACTCTTTTAACGAAATGGAAGATTAAACGAGACTCAGCTGTCTTCATTTGTCAAAACCCCTCTTTTGACCGCGTTTTTTTCAGCCAATTAATTGATCCGGATACTCAAGAAAAAGAGGGCTGGCCTTACCACTGGCTAGATCTAGCCTCTATGTATTGGGCCAAAGAAAAAGGCTCTTTAGCTCTTTCTAAAAACGCTATTGCCAGAAAACTCGGGCTAGCAGAAGAGCCCATCCCCCATAAAGCTATGAATGGTGTTAAACATCTTCTGCTCTGCTATCAGGCTGTTGTTGGCTTTAGCGATCCTTTAAAGGGGTAAAAATAAAACAATAATCTTTTTATTTTTTAAAAAATCAATAACTATGGCGGTCAATTTTAACTCTCCCGCGGAATGTCCGGTAAACGATAGTACCATACACAAGAACTAAAGGCATCCCGATTGCAACAATAATCATTAGGATCTTATAGGTGAGCAGCGAAGATCCCGTATTATAGATTGTAAGGCTATTATGTTCAGGATTTACCGTTGATCGCAGGAGGACTGGATAGAGGCCTATAGCAAACAAGACAATAAGAGAGGCTATACTTAGGCCTGAGAAAAGGAAGGCCATACCGTCTTTAGCCTTGCTAACCAACCGAGGGACATTAGCAATAGCTAGCATGCTGATAAGCGCAAATATAAAAAGATAGGGCCTATCGCGCAAACGAGAGACCATGTGTGGTTGATAGATAAGCGTTGCCATTGTTGTTATATAGTAGCTTACAATAAAGAAAATGATGCAGCGGTTAACCCATCCGCGTACTTTGTCGTGCAGCGCTCCTTCGGTCTTCATTACAAGATATAAAATACCATGCATGATGAAGCACGCAACAGCTGTAATCCCTACCAAAATTGTATAAGGAGTGAGCATATCTCCCAGGTCTCCTGTAAAGTCCTCAGCGCTATCTAAAGGAATACCTTGGATCATGTTGCCAATTAAGATGCCGGCCCCAAAGGCAATGGTAAGGCTAGCTGAAAAAAAGACACTATCCCAAAGCCTCCTCCAGCTTCTTGATTCATTTTTTCCACGGAATTCAATAGCAACAGCGCGTAAAATAAGCCCTGCAATAAAGACTGTAATCGGTATGTAAAAAGAAGACATTATAGTAGCATAAGTTCCTGGAAAGCCTGCAAAAAGCCCTCCTACAACAATAACAAGCCAGACGGCATTTCCATCCCAAACAGGGCCAATTGCATTCATAAACACACGTCTTTCATAGTCATTTTTTACACAGATATGCAAAATACCCACACCTAAATCAAACCCGTCCAAGACGGTATATCCAATAATACAGAGCATTATTACAACAAACCACCATGTATTAAAATCGATACCTAGGAGCATTTAAGAACCTTTATTTTTGTAAGTTGATTCCGTATCTTCCAGAATATGAGGCCCCTGTTTAATTTTATGATTAAGCAAGAAGATAAAAAGGGCAAATAGGAGTGTATAAATAACTGAGAACATTATAATGGAGCCTAGCACGGCCTTTGCGCCGACTGTGCGTGATAGTCCAGCAGAGGTTCTTAGCACCCCAAAGACAATCCAAGGCTGACGGCCTACTTCCGCTGTAAACCAGCCGGCTTGGTTAGCAATCTGAGGAAAGATGACCGAAATAATCAAAAAACGCCATATCCATTTATTAATAACAAAGCGCCGACGCCATGCCCATATGGCTAGAAAAACGGCCGTAACCATCATTCCCCACATAGCTAACATTAAATGATACATTTGAAAAACTATCTGAACAGGAGGGTGATCTTCTACGGGAAATTGATCAAGGCCTTTTACCGGGTGTTTAAAGTCCCCATACAAGAGAAAGCTTAAGCCACCTGGAATTTTAAGAGCATATTCCACTTTTTTTTCTTTGGTATTAACCCATCCAAAAAGAGCCACGGGTGCAGGGCCTGTTTTATAAATCCCCTCACATGCTGCCAGCTTTACGGGCTGATTGACATACACACCTTTAGCCGTAGAGTCCCCTGAAAAAAGTTGGAGCGTGACTCCAATCAATGCCATCCAGATACCCACTTTCATGGAACATTTAGCATGTAAAAGAAAGCGTTTCTTATATAAATAGTAGCTGCTGACACTTAAAATAAGAAAAGCGCCTGCGAGCCAACAACCAATAATAACATGTGTGAGCCGATCAACCGATGAGGGATTTAAAACCATCTCCCAAAAATCTGTGACAACAGCATGTGTTTTGGCCCCTTCTCCCACGATCTTATAGCCAGCGGGTGTTTGCATCCAGGAATTGGCTACAACAATCCATACAGCGCTAAAATGGGCACCCAGTGCTACCATAATTGTGGAAAAAAAGTGCATTTTGGGAGAAATACGATTCCATCCAAAAAGTAATAAGGCTAGAAAACCCGATTCCATAAAGAAGGCAAAAACACCCTCTGCACCCAAAGCGCTTCCAAAGACATCCCCCACAAAGCGTGAATAATTAGCCCAGTTAGTCCCAAAACCAAAGACCATTACGATACCAGTTGATACACCGAGAGCGAAAACAAGGGCGAAAATTTTCACCCAAAATTGGGTAAGTTCTTGCCAAATCCGATTCTTGGTTTTAAGATAAAGGCCCTCCATAATTATAAGCCCAATACCTAGACCTATACTGATCGGCGGATATATATAGTGAAAAGCAATGGTTAGGGCAAATTGGATTCTAGAAAGAATCTCCACATCCATGGTAACCTTCTTGAGAAAAAAACTGTCTTTAAAGTTAGACCATTCATCTCTTTTCGTCAAAGGTTTCTATGCATATAAAAATCATGGGCATTTTAAATGCTACACCCGACTCTTTTTTTGATTCTTATCCAGATCCGGTAGTTGCGGCTGTTAGAGCTTTGGCTATGCCAGCAGACATCATTGATATAGGAGGGGAATCCACAAGACCTGGAAGCTTACAAGTTTCTGAAAATGAAGAGCTTGATAGGGTATTACCCGTTATTTCACTACTAAAAGGCTCTAAATCTCTCTCTATAGACACCTACAAACCAGCTGTTGCTGAAAAAGCACTTGCCGCTGGATGCTCCATAATCAACGATGTTACTGGACTAGAAAACCCACTTATGCGTGAGCTTGCCGCCTCTACTTCTTGCCCAGCTATTATCATGCACAGCCGTGGCCTTCATGCAAAAATGGGTAAAAATACACTTTATGAGGAGGGTGTTATCCCTCATCTAATCTCCTGGTTCGAAAAAAGAATTACGCTCTTGCTTAATGCAGGTATTAAAAAAGAAAATATTATTATAGATCCGGGGATCGGATTTGATAAAACACCTCAACAAAACTACGAAATTCTCAAGGGGATACCTATTTTAAAAACACTTGGATTCCCTCTATTGATAGGTCTATCGCGAAAGTCTTTCTTAAATAAAAGCTTAGCTGCAACGATTGCCGCTAATACCTATGCTGTTCTTCAAGGCGCCGATATTATGCGTGTCCATGATGTCCAAGAAGCGCGTCATATGATTGATTTTGTAGCGAATATCCAAAAAATCGATTAAGATATTTTTCAAGATGAATCTCACTTTATTTATCCCCCTTATTGAAATCAGCATTATTGCTTTGATTGTGCACTATCTGCTTTCCTTTTTTTGGAATACGCGGGCGATGGACCTTATTTTCGGATTTTTGGCTTTTCTTCTACTCTTTTTTCTAGCCTCCTGGTTTAACCTTCCCGTTTTAGAAAAGATGATGCTCCATGTTGTTCAAGTAGCTGTTATCGCATTTTTTGTTATATTCCAACCTGAAATACGACTTGCCCTTTCTAAGCTCAGTTTTAAAAGTAGGCGTTATCGAGAGATTAGTGATTTAGATAAACTTATCGAAATACTGGCAACTTCTGCCTATAAATTATCTCAAAAGCATGTGGGAGCTTTGATTGTTTTAGAAAATCAAGATAGTTTGGATGAATACTCTTCAAAAGCAGTCCAACTGCAGGCTAGTCTATCATCTGAGTTACTGGAATCACTTTTTGAAACAACTACACCTCTACATGACGGGGGTGTTATCATTCGAGGCATGACGATTATATCAGCGGCTACCATCTTTCCTCTTGCAGATGATAGTTCTCAAATTGCTCGCTCAATGGGCACACGTCATAGAGCAGGTTTAGGAATTAGTCAGCTAAGTGATGCAGTTGTTATCATTGTCTCAGAAGAATCTGGACAAGTATCTATAGCGCGGGAAGGTATTATGACAAGAGGCATTAAACCCGATCGTTTTAGGGGAATTATTAGAAGTATCTTTAATCCAGCACCTCCTACTAAAAAATCACGCTTACAGGAGTGGATTAAAACGTGATTATATCTCTTTTTAAAAGGATCTTTATTAAACGCTGGCAGCGCAAAATTTTAGCCCTTATTATTGCAATTATTGCTTGGTCATTAATGCACCAAGCTATCACAATTACACGCATAATCTCTGACATACCTGTAAAAGTCATTCATTTGCCTCCTAACAAAACGATCGAAGGACTACTTCCTTCCGGCTATCTAGATACAAAACTAACGCTCACTATTGTAGGCTCACGTAGTGCTTTAGAAAAGCTATCCGCCTCAGACCTGGAAATCCTTGTAGATGCTGAAGGAAAGGGCGATGAATGGATTGTCCATGCAGACAAATCCTCTCTTGTGAGTAAAAATGCAGCCCTTGACGTACGAAGCAGTATTAAAGATATTGTACAAAATGAATTTGTTCTTAGTTTAACACCCCTGATCACTGATCAAGTGCCTATTATTATCTTAAAACCGATTGGCAGACCTCCTGCAGGTTACCAATTTCTCGATATTTGGCCCCAATTCCTGACACAAACTATCTCGGGTCCTCAAAAAGAGGTACAAAAGTTAAAAGTTAAAGGGATCAAACTCGTCTTTGACTTGGGCCTTATTGAATCTAGAAATTTAATGGGGATTTCCTCTGCCGATTCTGAAAATCAGGAAGAGATTAGTTTTTATGTTCCTGAAAGTTGGAAAAAAGTAGTTATTCCTTTTTTAGGAAATACCGAGATCTCTTTAAATAGCCCTGATAGTGCCTCTCTACGCATCAATTTCCTTAAACGTACTTTTTTAAGTTTAGACACCCTTATTCCGATCTCTCTCTACTTCCCCTTTGAAACGGTAAATTTCCTAAATAGTGAAAAGATTAGAATCGAAAACTCCCCTCTTATTAACAAAAGTAATGGAACCTTTTTTTTAAAAGAGCCTCTTTATGCTAAAGACGTCTCCTCTCTTTTTCTAGATGTGGTCCGTAATCATTTGGAACTTGTTATTATCGCCTCGAATAAAGATTACCTCGAATGGAGTATTAACTTTTTGAATTTTAAAGGTTTAGAAAAATCTTATATTGCCTTAGCCCTTGCAGAGTACCCGGAAAACCATGCATTAGAACTCCCCCTTCACCTTAAACAAGAGCAGCTCCAAAGTCGTTTCCGTACATATGTAGATCAATTTAGACTCTATACTAGCCAAAAAAAGCCCTTTAAAATAAATCCTATTTTAAAGGATCAACAAATTCTCATCCAATGAATGTAATCCTGCTCAAAAGCGCTATCGGTAGTAAAGGGGGACTAGAAAAGATAACCAAGCGTTTTATAGCAGCCCTTATTCAAAAAGGGGATAGCGTTACCCTTCTGACGACAACTTCTTCTAAAAAACCCCTTCCAGACCTACATCCCCAATTAAAAGTAGTAGTCCTGGCTCATGAGGGTCCCTTCTCTTTTTGGAACCTGTTTTATTTTGATTATAAAGTTAAGCAATGGCTTAAAAAAAACCCTCACGAAATTGTATTCGGATTCGATAGAAATAGCTGGCAAACACACATACGTGCCGGCAATGGCTGTCATGCAGCTTATCTAAAACTTCGCAAAGAAAGCCTGCTCAAACGCCTTATTTTTAAAATAAATCCCTTGCATAGGACATTACTCTATTTAGAAAAAAAAGGATTTGAGCATCCCTGTCTAAAAATTCTTTTCACAAACTCTCATCTTGTCAAAAGACAAATCTTACAATACTATAAAGTCCCACCTGAAAAAATAGAGGTTCTCTATAACGCTGTTGAATGGACAGATTTACAAAAACCCTTTGATGATACGTTTAAAGTAAGAGCTGAATACCGGCTTAAATGGGGCATCCCTCACGACCACTTCCTCCTTCTCTTCGCCGGCCATGGCTATAAAAGAAAGGGTTTATCTCTTCTTATTGAGGCGCTTAAAAGTTACCCAAAAGTTACGCTGGTAGTCGTTGGTAAAGATAGATCTCCTCCCAAAATATCTTCACAAGTGCGTATCTTTGGCCCACAAGAGTCTCTTATTCCTTTCCTCCAAACCGCAGACGCTCTTTGTATTCCCTCACTCTACGACCCCTTCGCTAATGTGACTCTAGAAGCCCTTAGCATGGGTCTTTTTATTTGTAGCTCGGCTTTTAACGGTGGATCTGAAATACTTACTCCCTCCACGGGCGTTGTTATTGATGATCTCTTCTCTCTTACTAGTTTTTGCAAAGCATTAGATATAACCTGTGCAAACCCTAAAACACCCTTATCTGCAGCCTCTATCCGCGAAAGCGTAAAGGGCTTTGACTTCGCCAAACAAATGCAAAAAATGGTCTCCTATGCCCGCTGATCGCTTTTACACATCAGCCCCCCTCTTTCCAGGTGTCACAGTTCATCTCTGCCAAGAAGAAACTCTCCACATGCTCCGTGTTATGCGTAAAAAACCCGATGATCTTATTGAAATCTTTAATGGCCAAGGCTCCCTTTTTCAAGCGCGTCTTCTGAAAGAGGGTTCTCTCTGGGTGGATAAATGCCTTAAAAAAGAATCCTCTCGCCCCTCTATCACAATTGCACAAGCTCTTATAGCTCCTAGTAAACTCGACTGGCTTACTGAAAAATGCGCAGAGCTTGGTGCAGCTGCTCTTTGGCTTTTTCCAGCTGATTATAGTGAAAAAAAAAATGCCAGCCCCCTACTCCTTGCACGCCTTCAAAAAATTGCCATCAGCGCCGCTAAACAATCCGGCCGCCTTTTTCTTATGGAGATCCGCTTTATGCCCCCTCTCCAGGACTGGCCCCCCGAGGATAACCTCTTCTTTGGATCCACAGCGAGCGAAGCTCCCAAAAAACCCCCCACTTCCTTTATCTTCACAGTCGGACCCGAACGCGGATTCTCCCCTTCTGAACTAAACATTTTCCCTAAAGCTCATGGTATCTCCTTAGGTCCTTACACTCTACGCACCGAAACAACTGCGCTTGTTTTGCTCTCCAGGTACGCATGAAACGCATTGACTTCGTCCTCTTTCTCATCATACTTATGCTTTTAACGGCATCTTGGGACACCTTCATGCAGGTAACCATTGGTGGCTTTAACTTTCGCTTTACCCAGATCGCATGTATGATACTCATTCCTATTACGTTTGTACAAATATGCTCTCAGAGTAAACAGACCCATCCCCTTGGCTTCTGGCCCCTGCTTACCTGGGTTTTATTCATGATCATTTTCATCCCAAACACTACCTTTATTCTACGGAGTGTTCTCTATGTGGTATGGCTTATTTTCAGCGTTGTGAGCATCTATATCTTCGTTCAATTAATCCAAACCCCTAAACGACTTGAACAGGTCATACGCTGGTATATCTACTCTTTCACTTTTATTGCATTTTTTGGAATTATTCAATTTTTAGCAGCTCTTTTTGGGAAGAATATTTTAGTACAACAATGGTTTATCGAAGGAAGACTTGCTCGCATAAATGGCTTTAATTATGAGCCCTCATTCTTTGCCATGTATTTAGTACAAGGCTTTATTTTCATAGCCTACCTACGTAAAAAAAAATCGCAAATCCTATCTTATACACAGAGTAACATTTGCTATTTTTTTATTATTACTTCTCTAATCCTAAGCACTTCTAGGAGCGGCTGGGTAATTTTAATTCTATGGTTTACGAGGCCTATCTTCATCTTTTTTCTATACTTTTTCCAAGGTCGCCTCTACCCCTCTTATCTAAAAAAAGCCCTCATGACTCTTAGCCTTGTCGTGGCTAATGTATTAATTTTATTTTTAATAGCAGATCTCTTCTCTCTAGAGGTTCTTTTTAGTGGTATTGGGTTTTTGGGCACTAGTAATCATTCCACCAGTATAAGATGGGCTAACTTTGAAGAGCTTGCAACTATTTTTATGAGAAGCCCTCTTATTGGTTATAGTCTGGGAGGCCTTGTTTCAGCAGTAGGCGCCCTAAAAGGTGTTATAGTAACGACAAATGATCAAGCTAAAGCTTTTGAAAACTCAGGTCTTGCACTAGAGGTCCTAGCCGCAAGTGGAGTTGTAGGTTTTATTCCCTTCCTAGCCTATACCTACACTATCTTCGTTAAGCCATGGAATATCGCTAAAAAAATGGCCCCTTCCGAAACCCGTAATATTCTAATAGGCTTAGTCGTATCTCTTTTTTTCAGCCTAATCATTATACAAGGAGGTCAAAACATCCTACGTATTTCCATATGGTATCACATTGCTCTTATTAGCGCTGCTTATGCTGTGTCTAAGAAAATTTTTCAGCATGAGGAATACCCAGAAAGACAAAATGATTTGGCCTAGCACATTGTAAATTTTTAATTTATATTTAATCCTCATGCGATTACCATGTCCTAAAACTACCTAGGGAAAGTATGGGACGAACAATAAACTAGCTCTTTTGTGTATGGATCATCCGGGAAGTCTTGATGTGATACGAATTTAATATTTGTCATATTTTCCTTGTATTTGTTAAAATAAAAGTCTGCATTCAATAAAACTTACTCAGTTTCTTCACTGTCTTGTCCGAATTCTGCTTCGATATCTTCAATGGTGGGTAAGCTTTCTTTCAGCTCTTTAGAAAGAGATTCGACAAGGGTGATTTCATAATCAGCCACGCCAATGGGTTTATTGAAATCCCTCAAGGCATATTCAACAGTGAAATTCTGCTTTGTTTTGCAGAAAATCATTCCTATTGTTGGTTGATCTCCAGGGTGCCTAAGATGGTCATCAACTGCTGACATATAAAAATTTAATTGACTAATGTCCTTTGGATCGAACTCCCGAACCTTCAAGTCCAAAACTATGTAGCGGCGTAATTTCAAATTTCTATGCGAGAATGCAGAAACATTTGGAAATGAAGATGCTAAGTCTTTTGCAATCCTTTCAATTGTTTTTGATCCCCAGGATTCTAATAGAGCCTTTTCGGACAACATTTTTCCAATTCGCCAATAAATCTGTATCAGTTCTTTATTAATAGATATTGCTGCCCACAACTGCGAGTCTTGAATGTCTTTTTTGATGTGTTCTATAAACTTGTCATAACTATTCGGATCGAGTATTTCGTTTGTCTTTGCATTCATTAAAACCCCTAAGATATTAAATTTACTTTTTTACTCGCATTATCTGCGCGCGAGGACTTGTCATAAGCGAAAACCATTTCCGATGTAGAATGTCCGGTTACACGCATGATATCACTGTATTAGAATCCTTGCTGTTTAAGGTGTGTAGCAGCGGAAGCTCTTAACACATGAGGAGAAACTTTGAATGGAATACCGGCAGCTTTGCCAGCTTTGGCAAAAGTTGTAGCCAGTTAATTAATCATGAAGGGTTTTCCCGATCTGGTTACAAATACACTGACATTTCTTTCTCCAATGTATTCTCTAAGCCTATCCATAATGCTCTCAGAATATGTAATTACAGTCTCTTTTTTGAGCCTTCTCATTTTTGACTGGGAAAGTGTGATCTCGCGGCGCTCCCAATCAATTTGATCGGTTTGAAAGGACAGTACCTCATTAACTCTTTTCCCTCCTTGTAGGATCACTTTTCCAATCAAGCAGTCGCGAGGATTGCTATTCTCTAATTCCTTGAAGAATGCAATCCATTGCGCTTGAGTCATTGCATGCGTTTTTATCTTCTCGTATACGTTAAAGAAGGTTTTTGCATTTCCTTCTTTATCCGGTATAGCCTTTTTTGTAACACCCTCAAGACGGCGGCTCAAAAATCCGGTAAATGAGATATAGCAAGCTGCGCGGGCCTGCCTGGTAGTTTCTGCCCAATTCTGGAAGAGTTTAATGCGGTCGATGATGCCCTCATGATTAATCAGAGCAAACTGCTGTAGGCTGATGAGGAGATTAAGCCATCCAAACTCGATCCGCTTTCTTATGCCGGATCTATAACTAAGTTGCGTTTTAGGACTCCAAGTCGGCAGCCAATAGGAAAGGGCTTCTTCTACAGAAATTTCGTCCAGTTTTTTCCAAACCAAATTAGCTTTGAAAGAAGCCACTTGCTCATAGGTATCCAAATTGGAGGGAATAGGAAGCTCCAAAACTGCTGGCAAAAGAGTCATAGCCCTTGTTTCCTTTCACAAAGAGCCTCGAATAGCTTTTTATGTTCTTCTCTGCACATCATTTCTTGAATTGGGGAGCTTGGCTCTGTCTTGATAGTTGTAAGATCAAGAGCTAATGCATCAAAACGCTAAAGAGATTGACGGCCTAGACGAACCAATAATCAAACGCAGAAAAAAGAAAAAAATAAAAGCAACGGCAATATCATCGTGGTTACCTTCTGGAAAGTTTTCCAGCTCTTTGAGCAAATCTTCATTCCAAGGCGCTTGCAGGATTTTGATATTTCCAGGATAGTTCGTGCCTGCAAATAAAGCGCCTTTTCGAGCAGGGGGACGATCTCTGATCCCCAGACAAATTCAAAGGGGATTGCCAGGTAGCCAGTCATGAACTGGCTTGGCCTCTACAAACCCCCGTTTTTCAATATTACAAGCGCTGCGTTCAGATAGTCCTATTCTCGGGCCGCTGCGATTTTCTGAGTCTTTCCACTTTCTAAGAAATAAAACATAACTCATTTTGACAAAAAGTTGTCGTGACTTTGGGGTCCATTATACAATTTGAATTAAAATCTTCAAGGATCGCATTGATCTCATCATACTTACCTGGATCGTCTAGAAGCCAATACATCTTAACAACGTCTATCCAAAGCAAAGTGCCACCGAATCCTGTATCCCAACCCAATATAGAAGAAATTTTTTTCATATAGTATGCTGTATTATAAGGCATACCCCATAACTTAATAGCAACTGTATAAAAAGAAGTTCCTATCTCAAAAGGAAAGTTTATTATCTTGTTTATTCTTTCCAGCAACTCTTCTTTCTCCTTTTCGGATAAAAAGCGATTTTTATGCAGATAATACTCTAATGGTGAATGGTATCTATTTTTTAACAATTGCTGGTAAATTTTAAGTTTAATAACTAGATATTTATCAATCTTTTTATAAAAAAAATTGTCATCATATAGGGTGGAGGATCTTCCGGAGGGCGTTGTGAGATGGAGCTCATATGGGGGGTTAACGGGACCTGTTTTAAAAATAGTTGCTGGTTGAAAACTCGCTTCATTATCAAAAAAAACAGGACAACCTGATTCCTTATCTATACCTATATTAAGGGCCGTAAGGTCTATAAACCCCAAAATATAGGCTGCTATATTAGCAAAAAAATAATCTTCTAAACTTAGTTGCTCCGGAATCTCCAGGTGTAATAGAGAGTTATTAGGTGCTATATGAGGCAGTATATCTAGACGTAGCTGAACTGTAATAGGTTTCTCATTTATAAAAACCACGAAAGAAGGCGCTATATATTTTTCAAGCTCTAATAAAACAGAAATTTCAAATGCACATAGTTCTTTAAAGCAGCCGAGCTCCCTTTGCTTTAATACAAAAGATGGCAGGAATAAAAGCTCTCGCTCTATGTTTTCCTGGGTAAACCGACTTTGAGAGTAGGCGAATTCTTTAGTTAGTCTCTTTTCTAACCCCCTCACAAGTTTTCTGGTAGCAATATCATCATAATAAACATTTGAATTTTGAGAAACATGTTCTTGAAAGAATCTCCAATCGATCAAATCATCAGCTAATAGATTTTGTCCTCCACAAAAAATATTAAATAATACTATATATAGAGCTGTGCTTTTCATAGACGGGGGGGGGCATTAGCCGGTAGATTAGGGTGTAATTTCAACCTTCTTTTTCTTTTAGATATAAATAAGTTTTAGGATCTAAATGCATATTGCCGACGGGCTCATCGGAGTCTCCCTTTATTAATATCAAATAATCTTTCGGTCCATTAGGACCCCTATCAAAGCGTCCAAGCTCTTCATAATCTTCATTGGCAAGAATATAATTTGTTAAAGCTCTTGTATTGGGAGCAGTATTAATAACATCATCTAAAGGGGGCATCTCAATGATAATATACCGGCTCATTTTTTTGAGCTCGGTCAACCATAAAAACCAATGGTCCACATGATGTAATACAAATAAGCATAAGACAACATCGAAGCGATCGTTACTCGCGATATTTCGGAGGTCATGTATGCTAAGATACTTTTTTAAGTAGGTAATGTTATCGCGTTCAGTGTTAGCTATACAGATATCTGCAAGTCGGGAAGTGCCATCGATCATGATACAATTATTATTTGGATATTCTTCTGCAATTTTTAAAGAGAAATAACCATTATTAGCACCGATATCGAGTATCTTAAGGGGGCCCTCTAAGGGCTCTAATACATTTTTTATTACTGCATATCGTTTAGAAATAATCTGGTGCCCCCAGATATTGCCATCGTTATAAATAATTTTGCCATTTATGATGATAGGCTGATAGCACCAATCGCGATCATAAAAAAATTTATGAGCCTGGTTGTCTGCCAATAACGGATTTCTTGTGAATAAGCAGAGAATTAATAGGAAGTAGTAACAAAGGTACATTTTGCCGCCCCACTTCAAGGATGAAGTGTTCTAAAAAGAATGTTTGAAAACAGTTGAGAGATGTTCGAAATATATAATTGTTATAATGGACTCTACAGTCAAGAAAAACAGCATATTGTGTAGTGTACGGCCACCAATTTTGTAAACACAAATTTGCAATTTAAATAATTACTATATCTGTTAGTTTTGTTCGCGTCCTCTACGCGAGCTATATAAGGGCTCGCTCGGGACCTCTTCACTACCCCTAAATTCATGCGACCTCCTTCATCTTGGTATAGCTATTCCTGGCCTCATAAGGGCTTTGGTATCTCATTTTAGCCACCAACCATTGGGCATTGTAGATCTCTGCAAAAAGTCCTACAGCCTCTCTAAGTTCTTCTACGCTTTGGCGCCGCACACCCGTAATCTGAATGTTAACAGACCCCTAGCCCCCCTTTTGCACGAGTGGGGACAGTGAGATGTTGCTCCCAATCCTTTTTAAGGGATTTCCAAAAATCATCGATAGCGGAGTATAATTTAACCGATTCCATATTTTGACCCTTTTGGTATATCTGTGTCTTTAGTCGAAAACAAACGTTCTATACCAAACAAGGGTCTTTTGTCATGGGGAAATAATTCATGTTATTAATGGTGAATTAGATAAAACAAAAACTCAGGTTAATAATATTTAGTCGATCCTGAAAAAGTCTGATTTTCGCTGTCGAATAATCATTTTTAAAGCCCAGATAGACAACAAGGCTCCTTTTTTCGGTCCCAAGAAGCTCTGTTTGGATATGATGGCTAAAAGTATCTTAATTTTATGAAAATATGAGCGTCTTGAAACATGGGGGCACCGATACTTGGCTCTGTTAGACTCAAAGTTTCATGAAAATTTCATAGAAATTTTTCATGAGGGCGAGCTTTGCTCGTAAGCGATGCCCCTCCCTCTCTTTAGGCTGGCTGCATCTTCGGTAATCGGTTAAGAAGAATCCGTAAATTCTCTCCAATGCCGCAAAGCCATGCGTTTAATTGGTCTCCCAGCTTTCCTTTAAGAAAGTTTCGTCCAAGCATGACCATCGCTCTTCATATGCCCAATTCGTGGTTCGATAGATTATCCACGATTGATTTGGGCTTTAAACTATCAACAATAACTGGCTTAAAACTACCTTTTTTTATAATTCCAAAAGACTGACCGGCACGAATAGTTGATCGAAGGATAGCCTCTTTAGCCTTTCTGCCCAAGGC
>VFKH01000038.1 GCA_009885615.1 Parachlamydiales bacterium | reverse complement strand
GAAAGCTAGGCTAAGGCAGTAATAACTGCTTTAGCATTGAAAAATAATAAGATCAGCAAAACTAACAAGTATCAGCTAGTTTTTGGTCCACAGTTTGGGTACCACCATAAATGATCTAACTAATTTTCTAAAATTACGTTGTAATTTTCCTATAATCAAAAATACAATGAATTCCCAATACTTAACTTTCCAAAATTCTCCTAATAGATCCCTATATCCACTTCTTAATAGCGTCGATCGAAAAAAAGGTCTTTTAAAAGAACGTCCTTCATCAGAAAAAAGAAAATTTAAGATTTCCAATGCAACTTTTTTGCGCATTTTTTGTGAAGATTCCCTTTGAGCGCTATAAGATTGAGAATGACAATATATGTATGACAAGGTTTCAGGAATATATACTACCCCTTCATGTAAAGCAATTTGATTTGATAAAACCCAATCACATTTTTCACCGAAAATTTCTTTGAATCCTCCATGCTTAATAATTGATTCCTTTTTAACAATTGTGGTATGCCCCGGAATCCAAAAGTCACTCGATCGTAAAATTTTTATCAATTCAGATGGATGTAACATAAGTGGTACAGTCGTTCCTCGAATAAGCGGTTCTGATAATAAAATATTCCTTCCTTTTTCTTCTTTTACATATCCAAAATCCGAACAGCAAATACTCATATGAGGATTCGCCAAAAGCACTTGCATGCTTCTTTTAATAAAGGATGGGGCACGAAAATCATCAGCTGATAACCAATGTATGTACTCCCCTTTTGCAAGGTCAATGCTGGAATTAATGGTATAGTGAAGACCTCTATTTTTTTCATGTTTTATGTGCCTAAGATAGGGCACGTGTTGCTTATATTTTTCGATAATAGCAGCTGTATTATCCGTAGAACCATCATCAATAATGATTAATTCCATAGAAGGAAATTCCTGTACCAAAATAGAATCAATAGCATCACAAAGGTAATGACCATAATTATAAGCCGGAATAACAATAGACAACTGCGGTATCATAAAAATTACCTAGAAATGCATCTCGTTTATGATGAAATTACTTCTCATATATTTTGCAAAAATGAGAGATGGGCATTTTATACTGTTATCATATAATAATCAAGGGCCCATTAGGGAGTAGCGGAGTCGATCACTCGAAACTCCCCCCTGGTGAGAACCACATCGTGCCCTATTAAGGCAATGGGCTCCTGATAACACACTTTCTCTTAGGCTTCTACCCTCTAAAATAAAGAGTGTACGGTCTTAGCTTGTGGTGTTGGGTGTGCTTTGAGAAATTTATTGAATTCCTCCCAGTTATGACTTGGTCTTTGACTTCGTCTATATATTGCCACCAATAGACTTCTTTTTATCTTCTTGTAGAGTCTAAGCTGCGTTGTAAAGATATGTTTTATAGCCTTTTTGTTGAATGTGGCCAAAAATTTCCATGCTGTATAAGCATATCTCAACAAGAACACACATTCAAATTATATTCGTTATGGGTCTCATTAATGATGCCGTCCACTCATTACCTGAGCGACGAAGTTTGTACATATTGGGACTGGCAAGAAGTGCATCTCCTAGTTCCTCATCAGACCAGGAATCATATTGAACGCTAAAGTTGCGGCCGCTAACGGCATTGCAGGGGGTCTTGATGAGATGGAGGCAGCATTTAACGACCTCTTCCATGGAAACGAAGATCTTGTCCTTGAATACTTGTTCAGCTTTAGATAGATTAGCCCCAGCCTTGACCCCAGCAGCGAAGGTTGTAGCGTGAATTTTTGTTTCGACCCAGCCAGGACCAATGATGAGGAAGCGGATGTCGGGTAACTCGGCAGCGAGAAGCTCACACATCTTGGTAAGGGCTATTTTGGAGAGAATATAGCTAGAATAGTGAGTAGGAGCGTTATTTGTACCACCACCGGCGAAGAAGAGAACTGTAGGCTGGGGAAGTAAGGATGTCAGATTACGATGAGGCAAGAGGCTATGTACAATGCGTAGCTGGTTCACGAAGTTAATTTCTAAAGATTCTTGCCACTCGTCGAAGTCAACGTCGGAGAATTTACCAATAGGCTCTAGGGCTCCTGCGCTACAGATGATAAGGTCCCAATTTTGGCAAAGAGGGATGAGTTTCTGGGCAGCTTCTTTCGTGGATGTGCGATCTTTAAGGTCACAGGAAACGAGTTTGTCGGAAGGAATAAGTGAGAAATGGGGATTGCGCGAGGTTCCAATAAGATCATAACCTTCATTCAGAAGCTCTTTGGCAAGGGCTGTAGCAATATCGCTGGAAATGGAGATGAGAAGGGCTTTAGACATGACTTTTAAGGGCCTCTAAGATGCTAAATACTGTTTCTGCCGGAAGCTTGGGGTCAAGGTCTTCGATACCAGCACCAAATTTGAGCATTGGACTAATGCGCTGCTCTTTAAGGATCTCTACATTACAAACAAAGGGACCTGGCTGCTTCCAAATAGCGGCCATATGGATGAGAACGTCGCTGTTGGTTTTCAGTTCGAAGAAAGGCAGATCAAAGCTTTCTGCCAGTTTTTTGTAATTCGGAAAATAGAGACCAGTATCATGATCGACAGCTACATAATGGGAATTAAGCCAGGTATCGATTGTTTGTCTTTGGATACCATGACCTTGATTGTCAAAAATGAATATTTTGACAGGTAAATTATGGCGTCTGATTGTTCCAAGTTCTTGAAGACACATCATCAATCCCCCGTCACCAATAATACAGATAATTTCTTCGCTCGATGCAAGCGCTGCACCAACGCTTGCAGGAAGAGAGTAACCCATCGGTGTGTGATTCCAGGCAGAGAAAATGCGTTGCCCATTTTTCGTCTTGAAGGCCTGCAATGTCCAACTTAAGTTAGCACCCGTATCCGGAATAATAATAGCATTTTCTGAAGCAAGCTTGGACATCTCTTCAATAAAAAGATAAGGATTAATACGCTCCTTTGCCTCTAGAGAATCGGCATGATAAAGGGGGTAATCTTGTTTTAGCTGATGAATTTTGGCGAGCCATTCATGGGAAAAGGCGAGTTTAAAAGACGGCAGATGGGTGAAAAAGACTAGAAGATCGCTTAAAATAGGTAAATCCAAGACAAATGAGTCAAATTTCAAAAGCTCCTGCTCATCGACGTCAATCATAACTTTTTTAGCATGCGGAGCAAACAGAGCTTGCTTACCACCTGTAATGAGCTGAGAAAGACGCGTACCAATGGCAATCACCAAATCACTCGCCTGTACAGCAAAATTAGCAGCACGAGCTCCACACACACCCAAACAGCCCATATTTGAGGGGTGATCAGCAGGCAAAAGGTCAGCGGCTCCCCATGTAAGTGTTACAGGAATGCCGGATTGGTTGATAAAACGACGCACAAAATCTTCGGCTTTAGAAGAATGAACGCCTGCCCCGATGATTAATACAGGACGTTTAGCACCACTTAATAGTTCTAAAAAAGCCCCATAAGAAGGCAATTTTAAAGAAGGCGGTGGCGGCGTAAAACTTGCCATATTCTCCGGATTGACATCGATCCGTTGTAAATCATCCGGAATATCCAATAAAAATATTGGATATTGGATTTGGATGTGGAGAAACTTCCCTTTATCTAGCATCACATGGTCATACCGTTCATGCTATCGAACCTTCGCCTTTGCATTGTGAGATTTTACAAGCCTCAGCAAAAAAATACGGCCTGGACTCCCTAATTAAAACATATCAAGGTCCTGCTGAAAATTTTGATCAAATCAAAGAAGAAAATTTCGATCTCTGTTTATTTAATGCAAGCCTCCATAATTGTGATGACCCTTTAGGGGTTTTAAGAATTTGCAAACAAAAATTAAAAAAACAAGGAAGAGTCTTAGCCCTTAATGAGCCAATATTAAAGTTTTACAGAACTAAAAAATGGTATCATAAAACCTTACAAGAAGACCCTGTTAGTCTAGGACACTATGGAGGTAATGAGCATATTTATTATCATCATGAATATGTAGATATGTTAAAAAAAGCGAACCTTATCGTGAAAGATAGATTTCACATTCGTCATTTCTATCCAAGAGCAGTGATAAAACATAATATTGACGCAACAGTCAATGGCCATTACACTTACCCGGACAAAAAACTCTGGTTAAAATTTACCATTTTATTAATAGTAAAAAGCCTTCTATCTAACAATATCACCAAAAAAATAACAATCAGCCTGGGTAGAAGACTCTCCTTATTTGCTTTCACATTCGAAGGAACAGCCTAATTTCTCAATAATAACCTCATTTCCCGTGAAAATTATACCTAGGTTTTGCCCGGCAGGGCAATTTTCAAGTCTTTCAAAATTTCTCGCTGCGGTTTTGTTATCTCGGTGAGGATGTACCCGTACTTGCCGAAGTATTTCACTTTCGTTAGTGTGTCCATTTCTTGCAATAGCTCGCGAACTGTATATCGCTCAATAAGCGTAGTCTTTCTCATCTCCCTACGTAAAGCGCTTATATAGATGAGAGCAATGAACTGAACGAAGAGCCGGCCTACAACAGTTGCCGAGCTATGCATACGCAGACGCTTCATGTCCAACTGATTTTTCAGGTCATCGAAGCATTTTTCCACTATGTCTTTGTCTCGATAGATCTGTAGAGATTCTATTGGGCTTTTGATGCTATTGGTCAGCAGAGCTTGGAATCCAGCGTAGCGGTTAATGTACTGATTCACAGCCTGAGTATTGTACGAAACTTGAATCCCCCGTTTTGGGGTAATCTTCACCACAAAAAATGTGTCGTATGCTTCTTGGTTCTCTTTTATTGGTTTTCCTGATTCCAGCTCCTTCTTGTATCCAACCAGTTTCTCACTAAACTGATCGACGGCATGAGCCCGCGCAAGCGCGTTGTAATAGAGATGTAGGTAGCAGCGACGATTGTCCTCGCCCCATGGGTACAAGCGAGTGTGGACATAAAGGATCTCGTCATCAAGCTTTTGATATCCTTCAGGCCCGTGGATGACCTCATGAATGTCATCAATAGCATGCTGTACCCATTTGTTGTTCAGTGGAACCGAAAGCATGAACTTATCTTTGCAGTAGAGTAATTCATCAACGTTCTTCCTGCTGTAGAAGCCCTTGTCCATCACATAGTGAAGGGTCTTTTTCTCCATAGCTTTAAAGGTCTTTAGAAGGTTGTGTAGTGTGGTGACATCAGTAATGTTCCCAGGAGTCCGCTCGAAATAGACTGGTAAGCGTCCCTTCTGGCTAAAGAGTATGGCTAGATTCAGCTGTGGTAATTTGTCTAAGTCGCGATTATGGCCGTACTTGATGTATTCATTAAGTTCTGAATACGATGAGATTGAGGTGATATCGTAACAGAGGTAATCGTCCTCGGAAACCTTATCCATCCATTTAGTGAAAAAAGTTTGTTTTTTGTCGACGCTAATTGTGCGAAGGATCTCAGTGATGCACTGGCTTGTTAACGGTATTCCAAAGGGATGTGCATGACTTTTGCACCACGTCCCGCAATGGCTCAAAGGGCCGCCTTGAGAAACGAGATAATACGCCATCGTTAAAATTTGACGATATTCATCGGGGAAACTGGATTTTAGCAAGCTTTTCAACCCTAGCATGTCTGTGATGGTATCGAGAATAATCGAAGATCCTACTATCTCGGCGGATGCTGTAACAATCGGGTCTCTAACTGCGACTTGTTCGGGTGCAAGTCGCATAGATGGAACGAAGGTCTCATTGGCATCAAGTCTTCCAATGCAAGTTTTTTTGTTTCGTGCCTGCTTCTTTTCTTTGTCCCAGTAAGACACAGACTCATAAACATAAGT
>VFKH01000027.1 GCA_009885615.1 Parachlamydiales bacterium | reverse complement strand
CGTTCGGGTGGTCAGCCTAAGCTGCCACCTCTTACTATTAAGGGCCACTTAAAGCTTTAACACTTTAAGCGGCACAAGCTACTATTTTGTGCTTGTACATTGTCTTTTTTATTGCTGTCTAAACATCATCTGCTTCGCTCTTAGGCGTTGCTTTTACTACTCTAACTAGAGTTTGTAGGTAAGAAGATACTAAGTATGGGTCTTTTTGATCAAGTCCTATTTCTTAAATATATTAAAATAGCCTGAAATAGGCTTGGTTGGCCTTCATAAAAATCCCCTGCTCTACCTATCTTAACTTTCTTACCATAAGTACTATTCGAAGTATTAAGTGAGGCCTAACAGGAGTATCTCTGACAGCTTAAATGAATCTATTTTTTATGTTAAGTCTAAGGGGAATAACTTTATGAAAATGCTAAATATGTGAGAAAACCACCTAAATAACCTAAAGTAGCGACTAAACTAATCTTTTTTAAATACCATCCAAAACGGATTTTTTCCATTCCCATAAAAGCAATGCCCGCAGCTGATCCTACAATAAGAATACTGCCCCCCGTACCCGCTGCGTAAGCAATCATTTCCCAAAGAGGAGCATCTTGCGGAAATTCTGAAAGGGGATACATCCCCATAGTCGCAGCTACTAAAGGAACGTTATCAACAATAGCTGAAAAGAACCCAATAACACAGGCAATAGCGGCCTGGCTCGATAGATGATAATCCAACCAAAGAGCTATACCCTTTAGAATCCCAGCCACTTCTAAACTGCTAACAGCTAATAAAATCCCTAGGAAAAAAAGGACTCCTGAAATATCAACCTTGGTTAGGATGTGGGGTAATCTTAAATACTCTCTTTTTTCGCCAGATTTGGCATGAATAATGTCGGTAATAAGCCACATAAAACCAAGGCCTAGCATCATCCCCATAAATGGAGGTAATCCTGTAAGCAATTTAAAGATAGGCACAAAAATAAGAGAACCAATACCCAACCAGAATATAAGTCTGGAATAAGGAGGCATTTCATCTGTTTTTCTATCTATAAGGGCCAACTCTTTTTTTGTTGTAAAAAATGAGAGGATAAACAAAGGGATACCCATTGCAACCACGCTTGGAAGAAAGAGTGCTTTTATAATCCCAATCGTCGAAATCTGGCCATTAATCCAAAGCATTGTTGTAGTAACATCCCCAATCGGCGTCCATGCGCCACCTGCATTAGCTGCAACAACTACCATGCCACCCAGCAGCATTCTCTCTTCTTTTTGCTCAATTAATTTACGCAGAAGGGAAATCATCACGATAGTCGTTGTTAAATTATCTAAAACTGAGGAGAGAAAAAATGTTATTATACAGATATAAAACAGAAGTTTTTTATGACTTCTGGTAACGATAAAATTGGTAATAATAGTAAAGCCTCTATGACTGTCCACAACCTCTACTATAGCCATAGCACCCAGCAGGAAAATTACGATCTCAGCGGCTTGCTCAAAATGCGGCTGTAGGGAATTTAGTAGTCCTGCCTGGGGGAGGCAGAAGGAGATAATACTCCAGCATATAATAGCCATTAAAATAGCCGTAGCCGCTTTATTCACACGAGCACCTTGCTCAAATGCAATTGCTACATACCCTATAATAAATACAACGCTTAGCCAAAATAGGCAACTTAAGGAGCTTATCTCCGTCATTTATCTAAACCTCTTGTAGTATATCGTGTAATTTTATGATGCCTACTACTTTATTGTTATAAATAACAGGCATAGAGGTAATCGGTTTCCCCGGTTCCCTTTCCATTTCTTTAAGTGCTTCGTAAGCTAGCTTTTCTGGGCTAATTACACGTGGGTTGCCAATAGAAAGCTCTTCCATCGTCATTTGTAGAGATAAAAGACCCTTTTCCTGTAGGGTTCTTCGTAAGTCCCCATCGGTAAATATACCTCTTAACGTCATGTTTTTATCCACAATTAGTAGACACCCACAGCGTTTATCTGAAAGCTCGACAAGCAGATCTATGAGTTTTTGATCCGGCTGAGCTAGCGGGATTTGAGAGCCCTTAAGCATAAGGTCTGCTACTGTAATTTTACTTCTTTTTCCTATAAGGCCTAATGGATGGTTTTCAGCATATCGAGCAAGGCTAAAAGCTTTTTTATGCATAAGTGCAACAGCTAAAATATCACCGAAAATAATTTGGATTGCTGCTGATGTTGTAGGAGAAAGATCAAAAGGACAGAGCTCTCTTTCTAGAGGAAGGTACATAAAGTTGTCAGCCTCTTTTCCCAAGCGACTCGAGGCATTACACACAATTGCTGTAGAAAAAGCCCCTCTTGTTCTGACTGACTGCAGAAGGCGAAGCATCTCTTCACTTTCCCCGCTTTTACTGAGCAGAAGCACATGGTCCCCTGAGGAAACCATGCCTATATCTCCATGAAGAGCATTTACAGGTGATATATATAAAGCTTTTGTACCTGTAGAGATGAGTGTAGAAGCTATTTTTTGAGCTATATAACCGCTCTTGCCAATACCTGAAAAGAAAAGCATCCCTGAATGAGCCGCTAACTTCTCTACAAGAGCTTCCATTTTGGCTATATCTAGACCTTGGAAAAAGGCATTCACATACTTTTGCTGGTCCGCAATAAGCTTACTTAGCATTCAGCCCTTCACTCAAAAGAGATGGGCTCTCTAAAAGTTCTTTTATTTTTGAAATAAATCCACAGCCATATATACCGTCAAGGAGTCGATGATCGAAAGAAACTGTTATTTCAATAATGCTACGGATAACAATCTTACCCTCTATAACAACGGGTTTCTTGATAATAGCGCCCATACCTAAAATAGCGCATTCCGGATAACGAATAATAGGAAGACCACTACGAATACCCGTCATGCCAAAGTTTGTTAAAGTAATAGTCCCTTCCTTCACATCCTCATTGTGGAGCTCTCCATTACGAGCCTTAGCCGAAAGTAATACAACCTCTTCTGCAATTTGTTTAAGTGTTTTTCTTTCAGCATGTCGGACAACTGGAACAATAACTCCATGCTCAATGCCGACAGCTATACCTATATTGACTGCATGTTTAATTATCATATACTCATCTTCTACAGATGCATTAAGAAGTGGATAATCCACTATAGCCTTCGCCATTGCCTTAACAACAAAGGACGTAATAGTGATTTTTGTACCCTGTTTCTTAAGTTGAGAAATCTCTTCTAAAAGATCCGTAACATCGATATCTGTAATAAGAGCTGCATGGGGGATCTCCCGATAAGCACGTATCATATTATCCGCAATTTGCTTACGAAGCCCCATAATTTTAATACGCGATACAGTCGAATCTGAGGAGAGTATTAAGGGTTCTTGAAGAGTCTCTTTATATCCCTCCACGTCTTTTTTTGTAATACGGCCCCCACCACCTGTGCCCTTAATTTTATCTAAAGCAGTAAGTGGAATATTTCTTTGACGAAGAAGATTTAAAACAGCTGGGGAGGTTTGATCCGAGCTGCTCCCCTCGTTATGATCCCGTTCTATGCCCAGGTTTGCTTCATCCGTGAGTATAGGCGCAGGTCCTGTACGGATAGTCGCAAGTGCATACCCTACTTCTACCTCCTGATTGACTTCTGCAAAAATTTCTTCAAGAACACCTGCTACGGGTGAGGGAATCTCACTGTTGACTTTATCGGTAGAGACCTCTAAAAGAGCCTCATCAAGAGCCACAGCATCTCCTGCTTTTTTCATCCACTGCACAACAACCGCGCTATGAATGCTTTCGCCTAGTTTAGGAAGTTGAATAATAAAAAGATTGCTCATATCAAAATTTTTTCCAAAAGTTGTCCGCCCATCACAGGCTCAATATGTGTTTTTATACGTAAAAAAGTCACGGGAATCTCTAATCCAGGTGGTAACTTAACATAGTCTTTTTCTGTGCATACCAAGGTTTTCGCCCCTCGACTCTTAGCTCTTCTCCAAATTACATCCAGTAGATCCTTATCCAAAATCGCATGATCTCGGAGCCATTTTGTATAAACAATAGAAAAACCAAGACTTTTCATGGCAGCTAAAAATCTTTCAGGTGCTGCAATACCTGCAAAAAGAGCTACCTGCACCCCCTTTTCTAAAGCAATCTCATAGGAATTACTAGTATATATTATCGGAGCATTAGTAAAATTTCTAAGAAATTCTAACTTTCCTTGGCTAAAACTCTGAGGAACAACGATAAAATCTGCTCTTTTTAATGAAGAGGGGCTCTCTCTTAAGAACCCACTGGGCATAAAAGCCCCATGCCCCCAGGGCTCCTCCCCATCCAAAAGAACGATGTCCACAGTGCGCTTAATAGATCTTTTCTGGAAGCCATCCTCCAAAATAGCTAACTTGGCCCCTAAAGCCTCGGCTATTTTCAAAGAAACTATACGGTCTTTACCTATGCAAATTAGAGGGTTTTTTAGGCGCTGAAAAAGAAGCATTGCCTCATCTCCAGCCCTTGAGATATCCGTATCCCCTTTTTTAATAACTAAACCCTTATTCTCAGCGAGACTACGGTATCCCCGACTAATAATCGCCAAAGGCATTATTTCCTCTAAAAATTCTGCAAGGGCTAAAACAAAAGGTGTTTTCCCGGTTCCACCAACCGTTATGTTACCAACACTAATAACTTTAAGAGAAGATTCGTATGCTTTTAATATACCTTTGTCATACATTTTATGAAAAAGGCTGCTACTTAAAGCAAAAGGCCATGATAATGGCCTTATTACCAGTCTTATAAGAAATGCAAGGGGTGTATAACTACGCCACAATAACCAAAAAACATGCTCCATAGCTAGAAAGTTTACCTTTACAAAACCAAACCTGCTATAATTTTCTTTTTATGGGCTTAGATTTTTTATTAATAGGACTGATTTATAAGTATCCTCATTGGGGCTTCCTTATCATTTTTTTCTCTTTGATATTGGCTGGATGTAACCTGCCTATCTCAGAGGACCTCATGATTTTAGCAAGTGGCTTCCTTGCAAGCGCTGTCGTTCCTGAACATTCTTTCTATTTATGGCTAGCTCTCTTTTTAGGGGCCTACTTGGGGGACTGGATTTCCTACTGGACAGGCCGACTTATGGGCCCAAGGATTTTGCGCATTAAATGGCTTAAACGTTTTATCAATCAAGAACGTATTAATAAAATGCATAACTTCTATGAACGTTATGGCCTTTTTACTTTTCTTATAGGCCGTTTTATTCCCTTTGGCTTCAGAAACTGCCTTTTCTTAAGTTCAGGCATGGGCCGCATGTCATTTAAAAAGTTTTTATGGGTGGATGGCATAGCTTCTCTCCTATCTACTGCTTTTGGATTTTATATTGCCTATACATTTGGAGAACATTGGCAGGGTCTCTTTGATTATTTCAAGAGCTTTGATATGACCGTCTGGGTTATCGTAGGAGTTTCTTTATTACTCTTAATAATTATTTCGATACTTCTTTGGTATCGTAAAAAAAAACGTACAAAAACTACCTTTTATGAAGATCCTACCTAATATTCTATCTAGCTCCCGTTTTATTTTAGCCCTTCTCTTTCTCTCGCCCATCCTCGCTTTACGGATCTCTGCTATTACTCTAGCATTGATCACTGATTTCTTAGATGGTTATCTGGCACGCAAAAACCGATGGTCTTCACGCATTGGCTCTCTTCTTGATCCAATTGCGGACCGTTTTTTTATTTTTTTTGTACTTTTAATAATCATCTTAGAACAACATCCGCCTGTTTGGCAAATTACCCTTTTTTTTGTTCGAGATATCTCAGTAGGTATCTTTGCCCTCTACCTATTTAAAAAGGGGGCTTGGAAAAATCTTAAGTTAGATGCTACTTGGTGTGGTAAAATCTCTACGGTGATTCAACTGTTTATATTACTATCACTGACCCTCGATACGAAGGTCGGCCCCCTCCCCTACCTTTTTCTATTAATACTTGCTGTAATGAACTGGAACGAGCTTTTTAATAACCTGCAAGAAAAGCGTCGCTAACTGATTTTATCTTAGGGTCTGGGGACGGCGCCCCTAAAACACCTGGTCGCTTTATACAAGCTCCTCAAACAGCTAAGTAGGCCTATTCTTTACGGGATAAACTTCGGGTTTAGAGGGCTTAAAGCATAGGGTGCTATCAAATAGAAAATAAGGCAGCATGCGTCTTGAAGAAAAGAGTCTTATAAAATATTACAGGACCTTTTTGAAAGATTTCCCTCACTTAGATTACCCTCTCAAAGAGACATCCCTCCCTCCATTTGTTAAATATAATGACAATTACTTGGAACTGGCGTTGTTTTGCGCTATTTGAAAGTAGCAACTTCCAGCTTCAAGGGATTATAAGTTGTTGCAAAGATACGAATAAAAGAGACCCCTCCATAAAGGAATGTAGCGTGAGCCATGCTTATACGGTGGGATGCCAAAGAGTTTTTTTGTAAAATAAAAGCCATAACACTATACAGCGTGTTAATCAAGGAAGCAAGTATGAGTAAATGACTTGTAAGCAGATTAATAGTACTGCTAAGGGGTATTATCCATAGACCATTCCATAAGGAACGGTCTATGGAGTTTTTAAAAGGAACAACAAGGCATTGGCTTGCTACAAAAGGGGCTAGGGAAAGGCCGTCGAATATATCCGGCTCAAAGCTATTATCTGACGAAAAGCTCTCTCCTAGCATCTTTTTTTCAAGTAGTTAAAGCTGAAGGATTACTATTAGTATCAACCAGGTTGCCTTCGGAAAGAGGTTCTTCATTTTTTGCAAGATGCAAGGATTCATTATGTAATATAAGTGCTGTAAAACGACGCCCAAGTGATTTTACTGCCAATATCCAGGCGCTAATAGTAATAAGTAAAATACCTGCTATATACGGTGTGGTGGCTGCAAGAGTACCATAGAAAATCAATAACCCTTGATAAACAACAGACCCTCCCGACTTGCCCATGCGTGAGACTACCCCGTCAATTACAGCCTTTCCTTTAAGTTTTGACTCTCGATCAAGGGGGATAAAAGCAAGCTCTTTGGTGGCATCAAAAAGAGTATACTTAGAGGCCCTGCTTAAGCAGTTTTGTGCCGAACCAAATAAAACAGCCATGGCAAGAGGTGTTGTTCCTAGAATGGAAACGAAAGTACCTAAAGGATCTTTAAAGAGCATGAACGCAAAAAATCCAATACTTGTAGCCAGAAGCACTGTCGGTGTTATCATTGCTGTGAAGGTCCATCCGCATTTGCGTAGGGAATTACCCGATATAAAGAGAGCTGTTAAAGTAGCTATAAAGCCTGTAATTGTTGAAATCTGACTCATATAATTAAAATAATCAGAAGTATTAGGATAGAGCTCTTTCACCTGAGCCTTCCATATTACTTCTGTTAAGTTAATTACAATATTATAACAAACAACAACAAGAGCAATGGCAATAAGATATCGAGACTGCGCAAGATATGCAATATTTTGGCGCATCGAGAGTTTTTCTCGCGGTTTTTCTGGTTCAGAAATCTTGATCTTTTCAATTCTTTCTTCTTTAGCAATTATATTGTGATTCAGCCAGCGAAACGTGATGACGACCAAAGCTCCTGATATAAGAACCGCTGTTGTGGATAACATAAGGGTCTGCTCCCAAGCATCACGGCCAAAAGGAATAAGGGGATTATAGCTCGTTGGGGAAAGCAGTATGGCAACTTGACCAGCCGCAACACCTGAGAAGTTACAACCAATTCCAATCAACCCGTAGAACCGCTTAGCCTCCGTGACTTTAGTGACTTCATTAGCAAAACCCCAGAAAAGAACTGATAGAATAATATTACCCCATAGTTCCGCCAGCACATAAAATGCCGTAAATGTCCAATAGTGGATCATTGCAATAAGTCCCTTAAAACCAACAGGTAATACAACCGTTAGCCATTCTGAAAACTGATCAGGATGCAAATAACTTCTTAAAGGATATAGCACAAAGCTAAAAAGAGAGAAAAATCCTAAAAAGCTACCTATCAATATATAAAAAATCTGTTCTCGTGAAAATCGATTTACTAAACGCGTAAAAATGAAAGTAACTAGAACCGCCATCGGCAGGAGAACCCATACTTTAATAAAAGGAATCACTTCGGCACCCGAGGATTCAGCTGTAATAATCAATGAGTCTTTAAGATTACGCAGAATATTAAAGTTAAATGTGATAAAAAATGACATAAGAAGCAACGGGAGGAACTTAGCAAGTTCGGGCCTCTTGATGGGCCAGAGATATGTACGCCACCTGCTGAAAGAAGGCTGGGTATTATCCATAAGAATATTCCTTTATCTGCTGTTCACAAAATTTGCAAAAAAAAACCAACTGTATGATATTACAGTTAACTTTTTGCTGCCTATCTTGCCTTATTAATACAGCCCATTAGCCCTTTGGTTTAAAAATTATAACATAAATGGGCTTTATTCTAAAGCATGAATTCCAGGGAGTGACCCTTTTTCTATAAACTCCAAAGCTGCACCTCCACCTGTAGATAGATGGGTGATCTTAGAGCTAAGCCCCTGTTGCTCAATAGCTGATATCGAATCTCCGCCGCCTACAATCGTCATGGCATTACCACTTGTAATAGCAAGAGCTATTTTATGTGTGCCCATTTCAAATCTAGGATCTTCAAAAATACCTAAAGGGCCATTCCAAAAGATAGTTTTAGCCCCTTTCAACTGCTCAGTCCATTCTTGAATTGTTTTAGGGCCTATATCAGCTCCTCTATCATCCTGAGGAATGGATCCTACAACCTCTTTCCCCTCCATTGTAACATGATCAATAGGCAGAAAAATTTTACCCGAAGATAATAGGGAAAGTGCCTCTTTTTCCAGATTTTTCTCTACCAAGCTCCCCCCTACTGAAAATCCTTGAGCTTTTAAAAAAGTATAAGCCATAGCCCCCCCTATAAAGAGAGCGTCCGCCTTTGTGACCAACGCTTTCAATATAGCAAGCTTAGAAGAGACTTTAGAGCCTCCAATAATGGCGTAAAAAGGGCGCTCTGGCCTTATAAGGGCATCTCCTAGAAACTTGATCTCTTTTTGAAGTAGTAAACCTGCTGCCTTTCTGCCAGGAAAAAATTGGGCGATAGTAACTGTAGAGGCATGGGCCCTATGGGATGTGCCAAAGGCATCATTAATATAGACATCTCCAAGCTGTGAAAGTTGTTTAGCAAAAGTTATATCCCCATTCTCTTCTTCTGGATGAAAGCGTAGATTTTCTAAGAGCAAGACCTCCCCTGGCTTTATTGTCTTGTGTGATCCAAAAAAAACGGGTTGTTTCAAAAATACTGAAAGCCTTTCTGCACAATTTTTTAAGCTATATTTTAAGTCTGAGGGGCCTTTAGGACGACCAAGATGACTCATTAAAATAACAGAGGCTCCCTGGGCTAGTAAATAGGAAATAGTAGGAAGGCTTGCACGAATTCTAGAATCATCGCTTATGCTCCCGTCAGGAGCAAGAGGTACATTAAAATCTACACGCACAAGAACACGCCTACCGGCAGTAGGTATCTGTTGAATAGAAGGTATGCTCATGAAAAATTCCTATAAATGAGAAAAAGGATTCCCCGAAAGTTCGAAGCCATCTCCTTTTCTACGCCTGTTCATCTCCATTTTCAATGAAAAAATCAAATCATCATCGAAATCCATATGAAGCGCCCATCTTAAATAGTCTAGCGTAAGATCCTTGAACTCACGCCCTTTATACTTACCAAGGGGCATAAGTCTCATTTGAATAGGTTTTGAAAGAGTATCGAAAAGTTGTTCTACCCTCTTAAAACGTGTAGAAAGCTTTTTAAAAATCTCAATGTTTACCTGTACATCGGCCATTGCCCTATGAGCTCCTTGCCATTCAATATTAAAATGCTGGCGCAGACTGTCCAGAGAATTAACCGGGCTCTCCCCATAGAGACGTGCTAAGCGAAGAGTGTCAATTAGTTTATTGCCTCGTAAGGAACAAGGGATCTCTTTTTTATGAGCAGCACCGGCTAGGACTTCCATATCAAAACCGATACCATGACCTACGATAATATGGGAATCGACAAACTGTAAAATGGTGGGCAAGACATCTTCAATACGAGGAGCATCTCTAACCATTTCATCAGAAATATGGTGTATAGCCTGGGAGGCAATTGATATAGGACAACCTGGATTTATGAGCGTTTCAAAACTATCAATAATCCCCTCAAAAGTAAAGAGGACTACAGCTACTTCAATAACATGATCATTAACAATATCCAAACCTGTTGTTTCGCAATCTAAGCAAATAAATTCTGTTTTTTCGATCATGGGGCCAATAAATTATTAATTTTAGTAATCAATTCAACTCTACCTATTTTTTTAGAGGCTGTTGTATGAACATAAGGCACTCCAAAAGCATCTAGCTCTTGTAAAGCACTTTCTGTATTAGTAGGGATATCTTTAGGAAGCACTTTATCTATCTTTGTAAAGACAATTAGAAAAGGTTTCTTATGGTATTGCGCCCAGGCAAAAAATTGTTTATCTTCTTTACTCGGTAAGCGTCTGATGTCCAAAAGAAGGAGCACTAATTTTAACTGCGTACTTTCTTCTAAATAACTATCAATCAAATCAGCCCATTTTTTTTTCATTTCAAAGGGGGCCTCTGCAAAACCATATCCGGGAAGATCTACAAGAGAAAGGGCACTATCCACAAGATAATAATTAAGCGCTTGAGTTTTACCAGGCGTAGCTGACGTGCGCGCCATCCCTTTAACACCTGTTAAATAGTTAATAAGGCTGGATTTACCCACATTAGAGCGTCCTACGATGGCCATCTCAGGATATTGATCGCCTCTTTCCGTTTTTAAATAGGTTCTCTCCTCTGGGTCTACGCAGGAGGTCTTGTAGAGAGCTGTTTTAAATTTTAACATAGATTAATCCGTACTGTATTAGAGGGTAAAAGTGTTTCAATACGTTCGGGCCATTCAATAATAGTCCACTTTCTACAACCCACATATTCTTCAAAACCCTGAGCTATAAACTCTTCTTCGTCTTTAATACGCCAGAGATCGAAGTGGACCAACTCTTCATAAAGATGCATGTAAGTATAAGTGGGCGATTGTACAGCATCCTCTTCAAGGCCACATGCCAGGCTGGCTATAGCTTTAGCAAGAGTTGTCTTTCCTGCCCCAAGTGTGCCATATAGGGCAAGAATTGCGCCTTCGGGAAATTCATCGACTAGGATCACGGCTAAAGAACGTATGCTGCTCTTCGAGCATTCACGCAAAGAAGAAACTTTAGCCTCCGACCTTTCTCTGTCTTCCTTATGTACCATCATTTCATAGGGCTCTTTTAATAGGTGATAAGGGAGAAAACCCCAAAACTTAGGTTTCTTATTCCTCTTCCTCATCAACCCATCCTGCTACGATAGGCTTAAAGTCTGGGATCGTTGATAAAATTTCAACAAAACCCGCAATCATATCTTCTACTAAATGGGTCTTGATAAAGGCAAGAAAACGCTCCTCAATCTGGTATTTATTTTGATTTTGTACTTCCATAAAAGTCATCGGTTTCAAGTAACTTGTCTTAAAATCTTCAATAATAGTCTCTTTACTGTTATAGAGCTTCCCATTTAATACGGAAGTAAAAACTTTTTTTGTAATTGGTTTTTTACGCTGGACAATATATGTTTTAATGATCTCAGGATCATCTGAAACAAAAAAACGCTTGACTCTCATGCCTTCAACACGCTCCGTGTTCTCGGGACATTTAGAAACCCAGTCATAGATAGCGTCTTGAGGATGAGGGTGAGTATTATCACCGAAAACCTTGCCCGTAAATGGGCATATATAGACTTTTTTGGTCAACTCATTAACAGTAGGTGGCCCAAAACCTATTTTAATTTCCGTTTCACGATATAACCGGCTCTCTGATTCAAGAGAACGAACAGCATCATCTGTCCCTTGAAAGATCATTTTGCCCTGTGTAAATAAAACAGGACTAATTTTATTTTTCTTCTCTAAAAAGAAAAGATAACTGCTCACCAACTCTGGTTTACGGTGCTTTTTAAAAAACAGCTCGAGCTCTTTCTTTAAGTCTGCGGAGATCAAAGAAGGTGCCATTCATACCTCAATAAAAAATAATAGAGAAATAGTACTGCCTTTACCTATTAGATTCAACCTAAAAACGGCAGCTAAGCCGAGTTAAAAGTACAAGATTTTAAGTTAAGATAGTTTTATAGTTAGAACCGAGCTCCCTACTCCAGTGAAAAAATATATTGATACAAACCCTTGTCATTCATTATTTAACTGGGACTCAATGGCTGTTTTTAGGTTGCCACTTGTTTTTTGCCAGCAAAACGACTATGATTGAGGAGCTCTATGCAACTACTTACCTATATAAAAAATAATTTTACAAGTGCGCTTCTAAAAGCCTTTCCTGGAATAGATGCCCCTGTGGAAGTGACTGCTGCTACTAACCCCCTCTTTGGTGACTACCAATGCAATAGCGCTATGAAGCTTTCAAAGCTCCTTAAATTAGCACCGCGGGCAGTAGCCCAAGCCCTTGTGGAAAATTACCCAGGCCCCGAACGACTTGAAATTGCAGGCCCTGGTTTTATAAATTTGTTTATTGATAATTCTTTTTTAGAGGCCGAACTTGAAAAAGTTTATACCTCCCCTCGCTTGGGTATTAAAAAAGTAACCCCTCTAAAAGTAGTCATAGATTTTTCTTCACCTAATATTGCTAAAGAAATGCATGTAGGTCACTTAAGGTCTACAATTATTGGGGACTCTTTAGCTCATATGCTAGAATTCTTAGGTTATGAGGTCTTGCGCCTTAACCACGTAGGTGATTTTGGAACATCTTTCGGTATGCTTATTGCTTACATGCAAGAATTTAATCCTCAAGAATTTAATATTCAAGATCTTATGGTTTGGTATAAGGCCTCTAAAGAATGCTTTAATACGGATGTTGCCTTTAAGAAAAAAGCCCATATGGCTGTTGTTGCCTTGCAAAGAGAAGAGCCTGTTGCCGTAGCTTATTGGAAAAAAATCTGTGAAATTTCACGTAAAGCCTTCCAGGAAATTTATGATTTACTCGATGTAAATATAATAGAAAGAGGTGAATCTTATTATGGTTCTCAGCTAGCCCCTATTGTAAAAGACCTTGAGGAAAAAGGGCTTGTTACACTTTCATCAGGTGCTAAATGTATCTTCTTAGAAGGATTTAAAAACCGTGATGGAGAACCCCTGCCTTTGATGGTGCAAAAATCTGATGGTGGCTACAACTATGATACAACCGATATGGCGACAATCCATCAGCGTATTATTGAGGAGAAAGCCAATTGGCTTATTTATGTCACGGATACCGGGCAGTCAACTCATTTTCAAATGATTTTTCAAGCAGCTGAAAAAGCCGGCTACCTAGACAGAGCTCGTGTGCGCATCGATCATGTTCCTTTTGGTCTTGTACTGGGAAATGATGGCAAAAAATTCCGTACACGATCTGGTGAAACGGAAAAACTTATAGACCTAATACATGCGGCTGTGCAGAAGGCTGCAAGTATTTTGCAAGAAAGGGGTGGGGACCTAGCCATTGCTCCTATTCTGGGCTTAAATGCTATCAAATATGCAGACCTCTCTGTTGCCCGTACGAGCGACTACCACTTTAGTTATGATAAAATGCTTCAGTTTGAAGGCAATACCGCGGCCTTCTTAATGTATGCCTATGTACGTGCTCAAAGTATTCTTAAGCGCTGCGGTCCTCTCGGAGCCCTTATAATTGAACACCCCTCTGAGCGCATTCTAGCTCTGCGATTACTCCGCTTCCATGAAGTTCTAAGCACTTCTATAGAAGAACTTCTCCCACACCGCCTCTGTGATTACCTCTTTCACTTAGCCGAAGAATTTCATAGCTTTTTCCGTGATTGCCATGTAGAGGGTAACTCCGCTGAAAAATCCCGCCTTAAACTCTGCAATCTTACAGTACGAACTTTGGGCCAAGGCCTGTCTTTACTTGGCCTTAAACTCACAGAAAGAATGTGAAAACAACCAAAGTATCTCCCTTGTTAGTAGATTCCTCAAAAGTTATTTATCCTGGATGCAATAGCTCCGCTCTGGCCTATTCCTATTTCCTCTTAAAGTCAGATCCTGACAGCCCTTTTGGCCCCCTTTTTAATCTATTTGAGTGCCCTTCAGGCTTGAGGTGGCGGGCCTTTATAACTGTTTTAATAATCTAAGTTTTAGGCTTGCCTCCCTGCTATACATCCATCTCTCAGGCTCTTTTGAAAAACCCCTCATTAGCTAACTCACTTGGCTATGGCCTTCGAAGAATTTTCCAACAACGGCCTCGTGATATGGAGTCTCCCAAGGAAAAAATCTGAACTCAGGTCATAACAGCGTTTTGCCTTTAGCAAATGGCTCTTCTTTAACAAAACGTGGTAGGGCATATCCTGGCAACTCAGCATGCAGGGCTTCTAAGAGCTCTTTATGGAGAAGAACCTCAAAGTGCATAGCCCCTTGAACTGGATCTAGCTGATGCAGATAATAGGGAATAAGGCCATTATTAACGAGTGTAAGGAAAAGCTTTTTAAGGACCTCTAAGCTGTCATTTACACCGCGTAATAAGACTGTTTGGGTAAGAATCGGAATCCCGAGGCGAGCAATTTTCTTTAAGGCACTAGTTATATCTGGGTCTAGCTCTTCTGCTAGATTAATATGGAGAATAAAGATTATTTGCTGAGGGCATTTTTCTAATATGGTTAAGAACTCCCCATCAATACGCTCAGGAATGCCGACCGGGAATCTTGTATGAAAACGAATGCGCTTAACATGAGGAATCTTGGCTAAATTTTCTAAAAGAATCCGTAGGCGTCTATTTGAAAGCGACAAGGGGTCACCCCCACTAAGAAGGACCTCTTCGATTGTTTCATCTTGAGAAAGGATCTCGAGTTCTTTGGAAAAGTCGCCCCCTGAACTATACTCGTAATTTTGGCGAAAGCAAAACCGACAGTTCATAGCACAAGCACCCGTTGTTACAATAAGCATACGGCCAGCATATTTGTGAAGTAGATGACTTGTTTTCTGAAAAGAAGCGTCCTGAACAGGATCCGTGTATCCTGAATGCCTATTTTCATCCTCGATGGGTAAGAACTGGCGTAAAATAGGGTCTTCCAAGTTATTTTTACTAATTTTAAGGGCGAGACGCCTGGGTAAATTCAGAGGGAATTTACTTTTTTTTAGTAGAGGAAATGCATAGGGTAGTTCTAAAAAGGCCGCTAGCTCTTCTATATCCGTGAAATTCTCTTTTTGTATGCTTTTCCAACTCATAAGGGCACAAAGAGTAGCCTATCTACTTAGATCCCAGCAACTGATTGCTGCCTCTTGTTAGTCTGATTCGTATCATTATCCTTGAGAGAAATAGCTACCTGCTCTATTTGACCTCCGAGGTTTTGTAATTTACCCAAAAGATTCTCATAGCCTCTTTTAACAAAATGAACACCTGAGATAATCATCTCCTCCTGGCTCATTAACCCTGCAAGGATATATGCAAAACCAGCCCGAAGATCGGGGATGCTTATCGCTTTACCGTATAAAGGTGTAGGACCTTTTACAATAACACTGTGATAAAAATTTTTCCCAGCATAACGGCATTGACGGCCCCCAAGGCATTGCTTAAAGAGCTCGATATCCGCACCCATTTCTTTAAGCATCATCGTGTAGCCAAAACGATTTTCATAAACCGTTTCATGAACGACAGAAGATCCTTGAGCCTGTGTAAGTAAGGCCAAAAAGGATTGCTGCCAATCCGTACTAAAGCCCGGATGCACATCTGTTTCAATATGAAGCCCCCCCTGTAGGGGTCCCTCATAATAGAATTCAATGCCATTATTTTTAATAGAAAAGCCAGCACCAATTTCGCGTATTTTATTAAGGAAAGTGATCATATGCAGATGATCTGCTCCTTTTATAAAAACACGCCCTTTAGTGCCCACAGCTGCCATCGCAAAGGAGGCTGCTTCCATACGATCACTAATAATATGATGCTCAACATCAAAGAAATTTTGTGTACCTTGAATACGGATTGTACGATCTACATCGAGAGCAATATTAACCCCTAGCTTCTGTAAATAGAGAATTACGTCTATTATTTCGGGCTCAATAGCAGCATTTTTAATAACCGTTGTACCTTTAGCACGGACTGCTGCTAAAATGGTATTTTCTGTTGCTCCAACAGATGGGAATACAAGCGTAATAATAGCACCTTGGAGACCTGAATGAGCATGGGCAAAATAAGCGCCCTCTTGCTTCATGTTACGATATTCAATAGTGGCACCGAGTAATCTTAAGGATTCGATGTGGAAGTCAACAGGGCGCATACCAATAAGACAGCCTCCGCTTGTTGGAACTATAATTTCTTCTTGTGTGCGGCCAAGCAGTGCCCCAATCATTAAAATAGGAATGCGGTTAGAACCAGAAAAACGTTGAGGAATATAGGAGGACTTGAGCTCTTTTGTTTGGATTTCTATAATCCCAGCTGCTTTGTCCCACTGAATTTCTGCGCCTATTTCCCTACAAAGTTCAACTGTTACTTGCACATCTCCAATATCTGGAACATTATGGAAAACTGATTTCTTATCAGACAAGAGGGAAGCCACAAGCAATTTTGTCGTTGCATTTTTAGCACCCGATACTCTAACTTCACCATGTAAAGGGGTTCCCCCATGAACTTTAAATATATCCATAAAAATCTGCTCTAAAGCCCATCATAGGGGGTCTCCTACATATACTCTTTATTCATACTTTATAGCAATCAGAAAAAATCGATTTATAACTATCTCTGCTTTCATAAAAAACCAGAAATTACATGGACTCTTTAACTTTATCTGAAGCAAAAGTTCATTTAAAAGGATTAAAAGAAGTCCCTTTGATTATCAGATAAGCTCGCAAGCTCCTGAGAGGTGTCTTAAGAGCGTCCTCACCCTTAATGGCTCAAAAAGAGGGAGGATTGCTCTATAAAACAGAAAATTCACCCAACTACCTGCCCGTGTTGGATGTTATATAAGATACTGCTGATTAAGTTATTATATACTTTAGGTGCCCAAGAAGGCATTCCAGTGAAATCAGGACTAGGACGAGAAGATTTCAAATTTCTACAAAGAACTTGTCCCTCGATCGATTAAAATAGAGCTTTGCAACAAGTATTGCCTACATGGTATAAAGACTTAAACATGATAAAAACCACAAGGCATTCCCCTGTTCTTTGTTGTCAATAAATAGCGGGGAATAGTCTAATGCTATTGAGGAGGGCTTTTGATCCGTTTACTTAGTTCCTTCCTCACACTAGCCCTCCTTTGCGGTGGAGCTTACTGGCTCAAAGAACACTATCCCCCTGCTGAAAAACTACTCTCCAAAATCCTTGCTTCTTCCCAAATTCAGATAATAGAGCCCAGGTTTTCCCTGGAGCAAATCCTCGAAAAAAATCACAAGAAAAATTCGCCTCTTTCGACAGAAGTGCGTTATTACCCCTATGGACTTTTGGAAATTAAATACAGCCGTACTTCGAGAAAAACAGAAGAGTCCTTTATGCTCTGGAGTCTTAGTAATGCTGAGCTTGTTCTTAATACTAAAACATGGCAGACAACACATGGATTCCAAGACTGCTTACTTTCTAAATCTGATAACTTCGATATGAAGATACTTAGAGCTTTGTCAGCAGGGCCTTTGTCAAGACAAAAGATTGCTACTGAACTAAATCTTGAAAATGAAGAGCTAGGGCTACTTCTTCAGTCCTGTTGTGCAAAAAAGCTGATTTTATATAAAGAACATGATTACCGTGTTCATTTTGAAAACCCCTATTTTACGGCGCGCCCCGTTACTAAGCTAGCAAGTCCTCTGACCTATAAACAGATCAAGTCCGCCCAAACTATTGCGAATAATTACTCCTTAGAGGCTATTGAGGCTTTTGCTTGGGCTATCTTTAAAGACGATTTCTTTATACGCAGCAGTCAACAGGTTTATCTCCCCATCTATTGTCTTACTTTCCAAGGAGATGAGGGATCTGCTACCACGAGTTATTGGAACTCCCTGAATGGTAGGGAAATTAAACTCTAGTTTAGAGCTAAGCTAATTCACAGTTATCTGATATACAATATCTTAAGTTTATTACTTTTCAGGCTTATCAAAGGATTCTTTGATGGATGCGTATAAACGATCGATCGGCCTAATAAATTAGCTGAAAAATTGAAAGAAGCCCCTTTATAGCAAAAAATATAACAAAAAAACCCATCAACCGCACGAAAAGTGTGCCTTCCAGGGAAAATCCTTCTCGATAAGAGCTGTTTTATCCTAGAGACCATGACTCGATTTGGAGATCGGGAGCTAGATTTGCTTATAGGAAGAGCTGAGAATTTCGCTGATACGCTGGCTAGTAAGGGATTCTCCAAGAGAATGCGTAGGGCTTTTGCACCCTCTCCCTCAATGGCTCAGAGACCCCCCTTGAGCAGTAAGATAGTAGGCCATTGCCTGGATCTTGTCGGTGCTTTTTAGGGAAACAGGTTTTAGCCGTCTTCCAGGAACCAACCGGTTGGTGATAGCATCGAGGGTGCTTGAGGCTCCCACAACCTCAGTGAATTCGGTAATAGCAAGATCTCTAGCCGCAGCCTGCTCAGGCTTGAGGCTCTTGGAGGGAATAAACCCCCCCCGCTGACTGGATCAAGCTAGGCCTACACATACTTGTTTATTGCGAGACTGCTTCTTTTTTGTCCCAGAATGAGATGACTTTGTACACATAAGTAGCGCCGGTAATTTTGTTTACATGATTAACACCGTATGTCATACGCTGTGTCCTTGTTTTTCATAGTTACAATTGTGACCATGAAAAAGAAAAAAATTACGAGGGAAATCAGGAATAGCAAAAGAAGATCTTGAATTTTACAGAAACCTCGTCGTTTGATTAATCCCTAACTCCGCAAAAGTTACGTAATAACCTAGCTATAACCTCAATATGTTCTTGATGTTATAGCTTTTTTTATGCCATAATCATATTACGTATCATGCGTAATATGGAGACACTGTGACTCTTCCTGAAAAACACCCTCAATGGGCTTTAAAGCATAAGCAGCCCGGCTCTGAACTTCGTCTAATGAAAGGG
>VFKH01000039.1 GCA_009885615.1 Parachlamydiales bacterium | reverse complement strand
TGGTATAACAATAAAAGACCCCATCAATCTTTAGAGAACAAAAGCCCTAGAGACATTTTTATAGGAGGATATTTGCTCAAAGAAGGAGTGATGATCAAAAGGAGCTATGTATAAAAGAAGAATCCTTGTCGCTCCAGCGATGTGCTATGTAGGAGCTGCTTTAGCAGTCAAAAATAATAAGATCAGCAAAACTAACAAGTATCAGCTAGTTTTTGTTCCACAGTTTGGCTGCCACCCTAGATCACGTACATCTCTTAGTCGAATATCCCCCAAAAGTAGCCATTTCAAAACTAGTAAATAGCCTAAAAGGAGTCTCTTCACGACTTATTCGTAAAAAAGGTTATCCAAGCATACAGAATGCTTTATGGGAAGGCAGCCTTTGGTCGCCTAGTTATTTTGCAGGGGCATGTGGAGGTGCATCTCTTGCTATCGTAGACCAATACATCGAGCAGCAAAAGTTCCAGGAGGGTTAGATTGGCAAGAATTCATCGCTCCCCTGAAGGAAAGAGTTTTGTTCTTGCTCCTTTGAGCTTTCAAAACGATTATTCTATCGTAAAATCAGCTTTTTTCAGGATCGACTACATAAATCCAACGACGGATACTTTATACAATAAGGCCGAAAAAAATCTAAAATATCGGATTTTTTTAAAAAATATACTTTGGCAAAAGACTAGTTTCGAAAAAGAAGGACTCTAAGGCCTCAGAAAGGGGTATAAAACGCTCGGTTCTAACAAGAAGCTCCTGGAGTTTCTCTTCAACAAGATCCAGAGGCAAATGAGTAGACTTATAAGCTTTAAGAAGATAGTAGCAGAGCTCTTCACGGAGCTTCTTCTGATCTATTGACCCTGCTCCTTCTAACTCTTTAAGTATCTTTTCTTGAATAAAATGAGTGTAGAGTTCTTTCTCTTTAGCGCTTACTTTAGCAGTGCTTTTACTGCTAACTATGAACGATTCAATACGGCTGATTTCTTGTGTTAGTTTAGTAAAAGAACCCCGCACACTCATCAGAAGTTCTACATATTTTTCTAGTTCATCATTATGAGGAACCTCTTCTTTTTTAGAAAGTCTTTGACAGCGAGAAGCTAACGTTGGCAGGAGTGAACGTGTTGTGACAAGAAGAAAACTTGTATGATCAAAGGGCTCTTCTATAGTCTTAAGAAGAACATTACTACCCATAATACCTAGGCGATCTGCCTCTTCAATTAAAATAAAGCGCTTTTTTTTTTGATAAGGAGGCATCTGGCTTAAAAAACGGATTTCACGCAGTCTTTCCATACTATGCTGAGCAGTTTTACCCTCTGGCTTTACGACAATGAAATCAGGATGATTTTCTGTGCTATGTCCCCAGATAGTTTCAGCATAAGATCTTGCTTCAGAAGATGCTGAGCATATAAGAGCACCTGGAATCATATAAGCTCTAAAACCATCTCAAGGGCTTTTTTCAGAACCTCTTGACTCGGTCTTTTTGCATCTAAAAGGACTATACGATTTTTATCGCGCTTGGCTAAAAAGAGAAAGCCTTCACGTACTTTCTTATGGAAATCTAGACTTTCTTTTTCTAAACGATCACGCCCTTTCAAGGAAATCCTCTTGAAAGCATCTTCAGGATCGATATCTAAAAGTAATGTAAGCTGTGGTTTTAAATGACTGCGTGCTATCTCATCGAGAGTTTCAACCTCCTCTAAAGGCAGCCCCCTAGCAAACGATTGATAGGCAATAGTAGAGTCGGAAAAACGATCACAGATAACAACAGAGCCTACCTTTAAAGCAGGTACGACCTTTTCCTGAAGATGCTGAGCGCGCGCGGCCAAAAAAAGAAGAAGCTCTGCTTTAACCTCTATTCCCACACCCTGTATTAGAATTTGGCGAATCTTTTCAGCAATAGGTGAACCTCCAGGTTCACGTGTCTTAATAACAGGAACACCTCTAGCAAATAGTTCTTTGGTAAGGGATTCTACAAGAGTGCTTTTACCCGCACCCTCTCCTCCTTCAATAGTTATGAATAAACCTTTCTTATCCATTAAGAGGTTCCTCTACTACCAGTTCTTCTGTAGCAGCTGGTACTTTTTGCACAGCCAGTAGCGTATCATCATCGCCAATACGTGCTAGGCGCACGCCTTGTGTACTACGCCCAAGAATGCGCAGCTCTGAAGAGGGTATTCGCACTGTTTGGCCATGTTTAGAAACCATAATAATACTATCTTGATTAGTAACAGTAAGCGCACTTAAAACCTGACCATTACGTTCACTTAAAATAATAGATTTAACTCCCATAGAACCACGTTTGGTATGGCGGTAATCATCAATAAGGGTCCTTTTCCCAAAGCCATTTTCACAAACAACAAGAACAGTGTCTCCTGTGTTAACAACTTCAGCTGCAACAACTGCATCATCCTCATCTCTCAGCCTAATTCCCATAACACCTCTGGAAACGCGTCCCATAGAACGGACATCTGTTTCATCAAAACGTACAGCCATCCCCTGCTTGGTAAAGAGCATAACCTGCTCTCCAACTTTTACAAGACGTGCCGCAATAACCTCATCCCCCTCATCAATGACAATACCATTAACACCCTTACGACGTTGATTGCTATAAGCTGTTAACTCTGTCTTTTTAACAATACCTTTTCGTGTTGTCATAAAAATATAGCCTGCTTCATCAAAGCTCTTCACGTTCAATATGGTTGCGATTTTTTCACCCTCTTGAAGCCCACCCAGAAAACCTACAAGTGGCTTTCCTTTTGATCTGCGTCCCGTATCTGGTAATTGCCATACTTTAAGCCAATGGCATCTTCCTAAGTTAGTTACAATCAATAAGGTATTGTGAGTTGTTGCGGAATAAAGATCTTTTAGTTCGTCTTTCTCTCTCTTGCTATCAAAAGCAATAACACCCGAACCACCCCTATGCTGTTCCTTAAAAACATTTACAGACATGCGTTTAATATAATCATCTTGCGATATCGTAATAATAACGGGCTCGTCCGCAATGAGATCTTCCATATCCAATTCACCCTCAGCTGGTACAATGCGTGAGCGTCTTTCAAGGTGTTTATTGTTTTTCAGAATTTCTTCTAACTCAGCACTGATTATCTCTTTTACGAGATCTTCATTGCCCAGCACTGATTGATAATAGGCAATTCTTTCAAGAAGCTCTTTATACTCTTCTTGGATCTTATCTTGTTCAAGACCGGTGAGTTGATATAGTCTTAAGTCTAGAACAGCTGTTGACTGCCTGTCGCTAAATGCAAAATGGCTAATTAAAGCTATTTTGGCCTCATCTTTACTTTTACTTTCACGGATAATACGGACAATATTATCTAGATGATTTACAGCTTTTAAATAACCCTCTAAGATATGTGCGCGCGCTTCTGCTTTTGTAAGCTCAAACCTTGTTCTTCTACGCACTATCTCTACGCGATGATTAATCCAGGCAAGAATCATCTGCTTAACATTCATAATACGTGGAAGCCCTTTATCCAGAGCCAGCATATTACAACCAAAAGCTGTTTGACAATCTGTAAACTTATAGAGCTGATTGATAACTACTTCAGGCATTTCACCTTTCTTTAGCTCAAAAACAATACGAATCCCATCTTTATCAGATTCATCACGAACATCCGAAAGACCAGTAATATGTTTGTTATTCACAAGATCTGCTACGGTCTCTACAAGACGGGCCTTATTAACTCCATAAGGGAGCTCGGTAACAATAATACGCGGCTTGGATTCTTCTTCACCCTCAACATGGATTACAGCACGCATAACAACGCGGCCTCGCCCCGTATGAAAGGCTTCTTTAACCCCTTTAAGACCACATATAAGAGCGCCTGTTGGAAAGTCTGGTGCAGGCATCACTTTCATGATCTCTTCGATCGTTGTCTCTTTATCTTTCAATAATAGCAATGTTGCTTCAACAAGTTCTTTCAAATTATGCGGCGGAATATTTGTAGCCATACCAACTGCAATACCTGAAGACCCATTACAAAGGAGATTAGGAAATTTAGCTGGGAAAACAACAGGTTCTTCTCGAGTTTCATCGTAGTTGGGTACAAAATCAACAGTGTCTTTGTCCAAATCTTCCATCAACTGCATAGAAGAACTTGTAAGTCGAGCTTCAGTATAACGCATTGCAGCTGGTGGATCTCCATCAATAGAGCCAAAATTTCCCTGCCCATCAATAAGTCTATAACGCATGCTCCAATGCTGCGCCATTCGCACGAGTGTTGGATAGATTACAGTTTCTCCATGAGGATGGTAGTCACCACTTGTATCCCCGCATATCTTAGCGCATTTTCTATGTTTAGCACCTGGTGATAGGTTTAAAGCGCGCATGGCAAAAAGAATGCGTCTTTGAGACGGCTTAAGACCATCTCGTGCATCCGGAAGCGCGCGCGCGATAATTACAGAGAGTGAGTAGCGTAGATAGCTCTCTTTCATCTCTTCTTCTATATTACGGGGGACAATCATATCTGTCATAACGTTCTTCCTAAATATCCAGGTTTTTCACGGAAAGAGCGTATTGCTCGATAAAGGCACGACGAGGAGGAACATCCTCTCCCATGAGCATAGTAAACATGTGGTCAGCAGCAATAGCATCCGGAATTCTAACTTGTAAAAGAGTACGTATTTCTGGATCCATAGTTGTTTCCCAGAGCTGCTCTGCATTCATCTCGCCAAGACCCTTATATCTTTGGATGTCTATACCTTTACGTCCATTTTGACGCACATAGTCAAGAAGAGCCCTTAAGCTAAACAAGGGAGTGGTATGATCGTTTTCGACTATGTCAAAAACAGGCTCGGCTCTATTTAAGAAATGCTCTAACCCTAGACCAAAAGGTTCTAAAAGCTTTTGTAAGAGATCCACTTCAGTCTCTTGGTAAAGTTCTACAGATGTAAAATGCTTATAAATAGGTTCACAATCCTCTTCTTTGAGTTTTGTCAGTTCTTCTTTCTGTAAACTTTCGAATTCCTGGGCATATGCGGCAACCTCTTCTTTGTTATATGCAAATAGAGGGCCCATACCCAAATTTAGACTGTACCTAGCATAGCCAGAGGAAGCTGTTGTTAAAAACTCTTCAAATAAAATACCTTTACGCTCGATACGACTAGCAAAGATCTCTAGTTTTTGAATAGCACCCACTAACGATTCCAAATCTTCTCGGTTGATAAAAGCCCCTTTTCGACCGAGAATAATATCACTAAGACCAAGCTCCATTAAATAACCATCCATCTCCTGCTCACTTTTAATATAACGACTCGTCTTCTTACGAGAGACCTTATAAAGAGGCGGCTGCGCAATATAGATAAAGTTATGTTCCACAAGAGCTGGCATATGGCGATAAAAAAAGGTCAGTAAGAGTGTACGGATATGGGAGCCATCAACGTCCGCATCTGTCATGATAATAATTTTATGATAGCGAAGTTTTTCGATATTAAAATTACCACTACCTATACCGCAGCCAAGGGCTGAGATCATCGTTCCAACTTCTGTATTTTGTAAAATCTTTTCTAAACGAGCCTTCTCAACATTTAAAATCTTACCTCGAATAGGCAAAATAGCTTGGAAACGTCTATTGCGGCCTCCTTTAGCTGACCCCCCCGCAGAATCCCCTTCTACGATATAAATCTCACAGAGCTTAGGATCGCGTTCAGAACAATCCACAAGTTTACCAGGAAGACGTGCGCTATCAAGGGCTGATTTGCGTAGTGTTAAATCACGTGCTCTTTTAGCAGCTTCTCTTGCCTGTGCAGCCAGATATGCTTTTTCAACAATGGATTTAGCAATAGCTGGATTTTCTTCTAGAGCAATAGTCAGCTCTTCACCGACAATCTGCTGGCCAATAGATGCTACATCACTATTACCCAGTTTTTGCTTCGTCTGCCCTTCGAATTGAGGATTAGCAACTTTAACGGAAATAACGGCTACAAGCCCTTCTCTCATGTCATCGCCACTGATTTCCACTTTGCTATTTTTAATAATTGGATTATGCTTGATATAGTTATTTAAAACACGTGTAAGCGCTGTAGAGAAACCTGTTAAATGCGTGCCCCCATATCTTGTGGAAATGTTATTCACATAAGTATGCATGGATTCTGTATAGGTATCATTCCATTGCATTGCCACTTCAAATTCTATAGGGCCATCATCCCCCTGACGTGAGCCCTTAAAATAAATAGGTGTTTTGAAAAGCGGCTGTTTATTCTCATTTAAGTAGGAAACAAAGGAGGTAAGACCACCCTCATAGCAAAGATTTATCTCTTCTTTTAAGATATCTCGTTCATCTCTAAAGCGTATAGAGATCCCTTTATTCAAAAAAGCAAGCTCTCTAAATCTCTTAGCAAGAAGATCATAGTCAAAGTCGGTATTGGAAAAGATCTCTTTATCGGCCCAAAAGCTAATTTTAGTGCCTCTTTTATCTGTCTCTCCAATAGTTTCTAAAGCACCTACAGCATCTCCCTTACGGAATAGCATGCGGTAGATTTTACCATCTTTATAGACTTCAGCAATAAGCGGATTAGAAAGGGCGTTAACACATGATACACCAACGCCATGCAGACCTCCAGATACCTTGTAGGACTCTTTATCAAACTTGCCACCCGCATGAAGAACAGTCATTACAACTTCTAAGGCTGAAACATCTCTTCCTCTCTTAAGTGATTCGGAAGAATGTTTTTGTACAGGAATACCGCGCCCATTATCCTCTATTGATAAAGAGCCATCAGGGGAAATAACAACCTGAATATTAGTACAATGTCCAGCGAGAGCTTCATCAATAGAATTATCAATAACCTCGTAGACCAGCTGATGAAGGCCGTTAACGCCTGTATCACCAATATACATCCCTGGTCGTTCTCGTACTGCTTGTAATCCCTCCAGAACGGTAATCGAACTAGCGTCGTACTCTTTACTCATAATCTAACCCATCCGAAATACAATGTTGCGAATCTCTGTTTTAGGAAACTTTTTTCTAAGAGCGTTTAAAAGGCGAGGCTTTTCATGTTGTTGCAAGAGAGAGTATAGGCTTGAATTAGTTATTCTCACAAACAACTGTCCTTCAAAGAATTCTACTGCAGTGGCCATACTTAAGAACTTAGTACCGATTAGTTCGGGCCAGGCCGCTATTATAAGTTCTGGCCGTTTATCAGCTTTGGCATAGATCTCTTGTAAGAATGTTGGCAGAATACGTGAAAGAACCTTGCCTGTAGGCTCTTGTCCATCATAATTCTTTCTTGTTCGTTCAATCATAAAAAATATCAAACCATCCCGGCGCAGTATAGGTAATTAAACCCCATTAGATCAATGAGAATAGATGATGTTTCTAGTTATGTAAGAAAACAATAACATCTCCGTCTTGCACGACATAGTCCTTACCCTCACTACGTAGACGACCAGCTTCTCTAGTACCATTGCGATTACCATATTTTACCATATCATCAAAAGAAACGACTTCGGCACGTATAAACCCTTTTTGCAGATCCCCATGAATTTTACCCGCTGCTTCAGGCGCTTTTGTATACGCTTTGATGGTCCAAGCTCTTGTCTCCTGCTCGCCGGTTGTTAAAAAATTGATCAGGCCTAGCATCTTAAAAGCCGCTTTAATCAGCCGGTTAAGGCCGGGCTCCTTAAGACCCAAGGACTCGAGAAGCTCCTGCCGATCTTTTTCTTCTAGCTGGGCCAATTCACTTTCTAATTTAGCACAAATGGGAACAACTTCATTGCCCTCGGCTAAAGCATAAGCTCGAACGCGCTCAACATAGAGATTGTTCATGCCGGGCAGATCTTCTTCGCCAATGTTAGCTAAGTAGAGAACTTTTTTAGCCGTCAAAAAAGGATATATCTGTAGGAGAGCCCTCTCTTCATCTGTTAAAAATAAGCTTCTTACAGGCTTATTTTCATTAAGATGTGATTGAACTTTCTTAAGAAGATCTATAACAAGTAAAGCCTCTTTATTGCCACGCGCATTTTTCTCAAGTCTTGGAAGAACATTACCTACCATTTGCAGGTCTGAAAGAACAAGTTCAATATTAATAACTTCGATATCTCTAAGAGGATCAACACCCCCATTTACATGAATAACATCCCCCTCAAAGCAGCGCACAACATGTACGATTGCATCCGTCTCTCTAATGTTAGTTAAAAATTGATTTCCAAGACCTTCCCCACTAGAGGCCCCTTCCACTAGACCGGCAATATCCACAAAAGTCGTTACCGCAGGAATTATTTTTTTACTGCCCGACATTTTGGACAATATAGGCAGGCGCTCATCAGGTACCGGCACTGTTCCTATATTGGGATCAATTGTGCAGAAAGGATAGTTCGCAGCGTCTACCTGATTGCCAGTTAGCGCATTAAAAAGAGTTGATTTACCTACATTTGGTAGGCCCACAATACCGCATGATGTCATGAACAAATAGCATATCTGAATTATCTATTTTTATCTATTAAGGGAGTTGCAAACCTAGAAAAAAAGTGCACTTTTTGATATTTTCTGAATCAAAAATTTTTATAGTAACCTGATTTTTGGGTTTTTCTCTTTAAGCCCACATTCCGCGGGCTTTGGCTGCGCCTGTGTATATTTTTTCAAAGGTGGACCAAGAACCTGCAAAATATGCCGCCAAGTATGATTAAGATTGAGAATAATTTCCTTAACCCCTTCGGCTGAAGGATGTATTAAGAGGTGTACTCCTTCAAATATTTGAAAAAACCAACGCATTGTTGGCCTATTTGTGGGTTTCCCCAGTAGGTATAAGGATCATCGCGGATGATTTCTACCTACTTCTGACGCAAATAGCGCTGAACCAAAGTATACACAAGAAGAGATAAACACATGACCATTCCTAGCGCATTAATGCGTGTATCCAACTTA
>VFKH01000006.1 GCA_009885615.1 Parachlamydiales bacterium | reverse complement strand
AGATCAGAATCAATGATCAGTGGCACCTATCAGAAATCACGGATAAAACTAAAAAATTACTTGTGAAGCTTGGTTGCGCTATTACGTAACTTCAAGCGGAGTTAGGGGTAAAACATACTTAGACAGCTCCTTGTTAGTCAAGAGATATTAATCTTGGGATGTATGGCTTACCTGGGCTGATTTTTTTATGACGAGCTGCGTCTTTAAGAATTCCGATCATCTACATCTATTTATTCGCACATACCTCCCGATAGCCTTCTAAACTTTTTTCAGAAAGATTTCTAACCCTAGCCTATTTTCCCATGTGCTAGGACCCTCTTTATAAAGGAGATAATAAAAAATAAGATCGCAGGGTATGCAAGGGTTCTAATGGAGAGTTGGCGGGGTAGTTTTGAAAGAAGTCTATTATAGCTTAAAATTATGACCTAAGTAATGTTGCCTAGCTTCTTCGCTGGAGAGCAGCTCTTCTTTGGTTCCGGAGAAGATGACGCGGCCATCATTGATAAGAAAAGATGAGTCGGCAATCACGAAGATTTCACGGGCATTGTGATCAGTGATAAGAACGCTAATGCCCCTTTGCTTTAGATGGAGGAGAAGCTCCTGCACCTCATGGATAGACAAAGGATCGATATTGGCAAAGGGTTCATCTAGAAGAAGGCATTCTGGAGAGGTGATCAAGGCGCGGGTTATTTCAAGACGCCGGCGTTCACCACCTGATAGAGAGCCAGCTAGTTTTTTGGCAAGGTGAGTAAGGCGAAGCTCCTCAAGAAGGCCTTCAAGACGATGATTTTGTTCATTTTTAGGTAGGTTTTCAGCCTCAAGAACAAGCTTAAGGTTGTCTACTACAGAGAGGTTATAGAAGACTGAGGGTTCTTGAGCCAGATAACCAAGACCGAGGCTAGCTCTTTTATGAATAGGGAGGCGTGTAATATCATGGCCTTTAAAAAAAACATGGCCACTATCGGGTCTTATTACACCCATAGTTATATAAAAAGCCGTTGTTTTTCCCGCACCATTAGGACCTAAAAGACCAATAATCTCAGCCTTATTAATGCTAAAAGAAAGGTCTGAAAGAACTGTTCTTCCCCCAAAAGATTTGGAAATATTTTTTGTTTCAAGTAGCATATATTTTACTTATAAAAACATCCGGAGAATCGGAGTGATTCACTCTTTGTGAAGAGCATGCGTACAGCTCCTTTACCACTAATTTTTTCCTCACCCTCTTTATAAGAAACGGCAAGAGCATCAGCGCTGACCTGTACTTTTTTTTCATCGTCTAAAAAGAGTACGCGCTGTTTTTCAAGTGGCAGGAGGGTGATGCTTTTTTCAAAGCAGTCTACTTCTACTATATGAGCCATAGCATAGCGATTCACAAGAGTCTCAGGATCTTTAAAAGAGAAGGTGTTAGTAATTTCCACAGCCCCTTTTAAGATAATCTTTTGAATTTTATATTCACCCTCATTTTCTTGATACAAAAGATCGATGCTATCAGATTTTACTGTTCCATAAGGTGTTTTTAGGAAGATATATTTAGAGGGTATAGGCTGTAAATGAATAGTATAAAGGGCCTCATTAACAACACAAGTATGAATAGAAGTGAGTTCTGCTTTTCCTGATTTAAGAGGCATGCTTAGAGAGACATTGCCAGTTAATGTTATTAGAGGGGCTGCATAGCTAAGGTTATCTGCTACCACATGTAGGTTGTCTAAAGCTTCTAAGCAGCCCGTAACATTCTCTAAAGAGAGACTGTTTTTTTTTATATCAAGAAAGGCTTTTTGGCAGATAACATCCATTTTATCTTTGGCAATAATATGAGGTCTTAGAAACATAAGAGTATGGTTTTCTGGATCAAAGAGAGCTTCTTCACCTTCACAAGAAAGACCATACTTCCAAAAAGCCTTAACATTTTTGTGAGCCGTAAAGCTTTTGAGCTTTTGGTTGTTATCGCTAAGGGAGAGAGCCATTTTAGAAGCCTCTACATAGAGATCGTTCTTAATATCTTTATAGGTAACAGGAGCTGTAAGGCTTTTAAAATGTGCAATATGTTGGGCGGGATCTAAAAAGGCGGAATCACAAGAAATCTGCCCGTAGTTTGCAATAAAAAGACGTACATCCACATTGAGGAAGAGGGGACTGTTTTTATCCTGAGCATAAGAGGCTTCAGTTGATTCGGCAGTTAAGGGACCCGACTCTATTTTTACATGGCCTGAAAGCTGGAGTTTCTCATGAGTACTTACAGCCTTATCGGCCTCAATAATAAAGGAATCATGAGGCAGTAGCGAAGTAGAAGCTAAGAAAAGAAGGTTAAAAAAACCATTCATGAAGTAACCTCTGCCTTAATTCCAAGGGCCTCAAATATGGGTGAAGATTCTTTAAAATGAACAGTAATAGTATTTGCTAAGGCATTCAAAAGCTTCTTTCCGTTTACTTGCTTTATAACATGTACCTTCTTAGCTTTAAAGATATTACTGCCATAGTCAATAGATCCTGTTGCTGCAAAAAAAGCATGTACCGAGAGAGCGTCAGTGGCCTCAGCTTTAAGATTTTCAATCTCCTCTATAAGGCTTTTATTACGAAAGGTATGGCTAGAGGGGTAGGACATATTGATAGAAAAGGGGCGCTCTTTATCAAAGAACCAATAGGAGCGATGTACATTCACTTTTGTTTGGTTCAATTCAAGATCTTGTTTAGCCCCCTGAGGGGCCGGGTGCTCTTTGGGACTTTTTATAGCATTAACAATCCATGTGAGTCCAGAAAGCATAACAAGTAGAATGATACTAAAGATTACTCGTTTGAATGACCTCATAAAGCCTTTTAAGTGTTTTAAGCAGAGGAGGAATATCTTTAAAATCCATAACAGTAGAAGCATCGCTTTTAGCGTTAGTAGGATCTGGATGCGCTTCTATGAAGAGGCAGTTAGCTCCGGAAGCAACAGCTGCTTTAGCAAGAAGCGGAATAAATTCTCTTTGCCCACCCGAGGACTTTCCAAGACCTCCCGGTAACTGTACAGAATGCGTTGCATCAAAGCAAACAGGATAGCCAAAAGCTTGCATAATAGGAATTGCACGCATGTCACTCGTTAAGTTATTGTACCCAAAAGAGGTTCCTCTTTCTGTAACAATAATTCTTTTATTTCCTTGTGAAAGAACTTTATCAATGGCATTACACATGTCCCAAGGCGCCATGAATTGACCTTTTTTAATATTTACAGCAGCAGGAGTACGGGCAGCTGCGAAAATAAGGTCGGTTTGCCTGCAGAGAAAAGCTGGTATTTGAATGATATCACAAACCTGCCCTGCCTCTTCAGCCTCTTCAGGTGAGTGGACATCGGTTATAATAGAAAGATTCAATTCTTTTTGAATTCTTTCTAGAATACGTAAGCCTTCTGTAATACCCGGTCCACGGAAGGATTCGTATGCAGAGCGGTTAGCTTTATCATAACTTGCTTTAAAAATAAGAGGGAGGTCCAATTCTGCAAACATCTTTTTTAATTGTAGGGCACAATCATATGCGTGTTCTTCGCTTTCAATAACGCAGGGTCCGCACATAATAGCGAGGGGGTGCCCTTGGCCAATTGTAATATTTTTTAGCTTAACTTCATGCATAAGTTCTTTATATTGAATTTTTTACCACCAACAGTTATTGTGCTAATTATGTCAGAAAGAGGCTTTAAAACAAAGCTTCTTATCTGCCATGAGGGGTGCGGAATAATATAACCGAAAGAGCTATATTCCCCCGAGCCATAAAATAAGATATCCAGATCTATCAACCGCGCCTCATTCTTAGTTTTAGGGTTTTTACCAAGTTTTTTTTCAAGGCCCTCTAATAAAGGAATAAAGGCCTCTAGCTCTAAAGAGGTTTCAAAAGAGCAAACTGCATTGATAAAGGTCCCTCCAATACAGTCGACGGGTTCTGTAAAGTAGAGTTGAGAAGCTATAAATTCGGATCCCAAGAGCTTAAGTTCTCCAAGAGCTGCCCTAATAAGAGATTCTCTCTCGCCCTTATTACTCCCAAGCGCAATGTAAATTCTTGTCATTTATTTTATAAAAATTGTATATTATAACACCCACTGGACTGATAGCTCAGCTGGATAGAGTACCCGCCTTCTAAGTGGGTGGTCGCAGGTTCGAGCCCTGCTCAGTCCATGTTTTTAAAAGTATCTATGAGTTAAAAATTCGGGTCTACTAAATTAATTATGTCTCTACTACATCAGGGTCATCTTTGAATCTCTCTATTTAAATTTTTCTAAAAAAGCATTGATTATCTCATAGTTAGCTTGATCGGTCAGCCAGTATTGCTGATAAGGCTACTCTAAAAACAGAGTAAAAGATATCTAAGCCTCATATAAACAATAACTTGAGATATATGCTACTGAGCAGTCCATCTTGACTGCTCAGAAAAAAATAATGCATCTTAAAAATATAAGTTATTCTCTAAATCAGAGTGTGCAGATTGAAAATGTGACAGGAATGCCGAAAAGTTCAAAATCATTATATAATTCAAAGGAATAATAGACACTAGGGATTAGGGTGTTGCGTCGCATCGCAATTATGGAGCCTCAGATAGGTGGCTGAGGGAAGTTCAGGGAGCTCTTTAAGTGCTGTGCAGTTGGAGCACGTGAGATGGGTGCAGTTAGGAAGTTCAGGGAGTTTCGTAAGCTTTGGGCAATTAGAACAGTTAAGCTGGGTGCATTTAGCAAGTTCAGGGAGCTCTTTAAGTGCTGTGCAGTTGGAGCACGTGAGATGGGTGCAGTTAGGAAGTTCAGGGAGTTTCGTAAGCTTTGGGCAATCAGAACAGTTAAGCTGGGTGCATTTAGCAAGTTCAGGGAGCTCTTTAAGTGCTGTGCAGCTGGAGCAGGTGAGATGAGTGACTGAGGGAAGTTTTGGGAGTTTCGTGAGCTCTGGGCAATTAGAACAATTAAGCTGGGTGCAGTTAGGAAGATCTGGGAGCTCTTTAAGTGCTATGCAGCTGGAGCACGTGAGATGAGTGCCCGAGGGAAGTTTTGGGAGTTGCGTCAGCTTTGGGCAATTAAAACAATTAAGCTGGCTGCAGTTAGGAAGATCTGGGATTTGCGTAAGCTCTAGGCAATTAGAACAGTTAAGGCTCTTGAGATTTAACCGGGTAAGGCAAGGAGGTATCTGACTAATAGAGAGCCCTGAAAGATTGAGTTCGATCAAACCGGGTTCAGAATTCTGAGAACATGTATAATAAGATTCTAAAATCCGACCTTTGACTTGCTTGGCAGCCATCAAATTAGGTTGTAATTTTACCCATGCGTTAAGATTAAGAGGATCTTTATCCACATCAAGGAGTCGTAGGGAAAAATCATTGACTAAAAAAGAATTTTTTGGAGGGGGGGACATACGGCTTTTAAAGGTTAGGTACAGTAATCCAAGAGTAAGAGGAACCACTAAAGTAAAAAGGGAGGCTATTTTTAAAACGGCTAAAGCTTTGCATGAGATAGAGGTCGTATGTTGACGAATCTCATTGAACATATTAAAGTAATTTTTTGTACAAGTAGCTATATCCATTAAGTCATCACTTTTAAATCTAATTCGGATCTACTTCAGATGTGAGTTGGTCTTTATTTTAATAATTAATATAATATCTATTATATAGATATAAGATTCATCTAATTTACGTGAAAGGGTGCAAGGCCCTGGTGGGAATTACTGAGGTCTTCTTAAAGCAGCTTACGGACTTTAGGTGTTCATCTAAAATAAGCCCTTGTATATCAGGGCATTATGTTTTAATCCGACACACTGCGCTCTTCACAAAGGATGCCTGTGATGGTCTACCCATTTCGTCTATAATCTTTGAGCTTCCTTATCCCCTCTTAGGTCTTATACTGTTTTCCAGCGACATCTCTTCTTGTAAGGGCTGCATTCACTATCCTATGAATGTCAGCCCTAAATTATGCATAAACACATCTATACGAAAAGGAAGCCGCTAATCTTAGCAGATTCTAGGGACTGCTTTATCCGGAGCGTCTACTATATTATTAATAATATAAGCAAGGAGGTCTTTCATAGGAGCTCTTAAGGGTTATAGGGGGCTAATTATAATCTTAGAAATGGGTTGTTATTTTTTTTGTAAAGGAGATTTCTTTGTTCTTGTAAGACTCAGAACATCATAAGTCATTTGATTGACTTTTTTACCTTCGAAATACCAAGTTGTAAAGCCCTCGCCATTAGCATAGATCGTAGAGGCCCCATCTCGCACACCCTCATTCCAAGAGATCTCTTCGGCAATGGTAGAACTATTTTTGAAGCGTTTTTCAAGACCATTTTTTTTACCATTTATAAAAGTGATCTCAATAGTTTTTTCACCTCTCTCAAAGAGAGTCGTAGTTCCATTTTGTTTTCCAGCCACCCATAATTCGATACGAGTAGGTGCACCACTTGGAAGGAAGTGTTGGGAAGTGCCCTCTATCTGGTTATTTTTAAAAGAAATTCTATTTTTAACAGACCCATTTGGGTAATAACTTGTGCGTTGGACGATGGCTCCATTTATAACATTCTCGGTAAAAGTAATCTTACCACACTCATCTACAAAGCTACGCTCACCTGCTCCCAGGGTAATAGAAGAAAGAAACTTAGCTTTTGCATCGAAATATTGACCTTCAACAATAAAGGATCCTTGAAAAGTTTCAACAGCATTCATTGTGCCATCCTCACGGTAGTTTTTAATAGTACGAGTACCTGGAGAAGAGATGTTAAAGGTAATTTCTTGTTTAATAAGATTAGAAGGATAGTAATTAACTTCTTTTAAAAGACGCCCTTCTTCAAAGAGTCGTACTTGAGCAACTTTATCACTATGAGGATAGGTGTGGGTTGTTCTTCCCTGGAGCCGTCCCTCAAGATAATTCTCACAAACCGTAATACCGTTATTATAAATTGTAATCACTTCGCCATGACTACCGCGTTTTTCCCATTCAGATTCTGAAACCTTGCCAAGATACTTAGCTATATAGCTTCGACTAATAACTTCATTAGTTGTTGTTGCATAAAGAGCCGCACTGCAGGCAAGGGCCGTAATTAAGTTCTTAGTTCTTTGTAACATAAAGTTGCTCCAAAGCCCGTTTAAATCGGGCAAATTCTTTTTCTGCTTCCTCAAAGGATAATGTTTTATAAGGCGAACGAAAGAGGAAGCGTAAGCTCATATTTTTAAGACTATCCCCTAAACTTTGATGCCGATAAATGTTCACTACGGATACTTTTTCTAACACATCACTACTGAGAGTTTTTAAACAATTAAGTACATCATTTAGCGTTGTCGCTTCTTTTAGAGTAATTGTCAAGTCTCTCGTTGTACTTGGATAAAGAGATAGGGGTTTGTAGATGATTTTCTTGAGACCGAGGGTAGCCAATAGGCTAATATTAATTTCGGCAAAAAAAACGGCAAGGTTATCGGTAATTTTTGGGTGAATCTGTCCAATAAAGGCAATTACCTCCTGATTAATAGAGGCTTGTAATTGCTGGAAAGGGTGAAAGTCGGTGAGATCAGATTCTATAAATACAGGCTCTCCAAATTTACTTAAAATATTAAAAACAAGACCTTTAATATCATAGAAGTCCTTATCTCCATGTAAAATGATACCAAGTTTTTCCTCCTCAACAAGATTATTATCTACTTGGTAGTGAACACGGCCTATTTCAAAACCGCACAGATCTAGTTCTTGGTGGGCCATATTATATCTAAGGCATTTTAGGAGCCCAGGCAAAAGAGAGGGTCTCAGTACCGATTGTTCTTGACTGTTAGAGTTTATCACCTTAATAAGATTTTTAGAATAACCACATTCAGAGGGGCTTAGGAGGTCGCAAGTCAAGAGCTCCTGAAGGCCAAGGCAGAGAGCTTGTTCCCTTATTTCTTGTGTGAGTGTGTAAAAAGGGCTTTGGCCTATAGAACTAAGCCTAAAGGGCAGTTTGCCCCGTGGAATATTATTAAAGCCATAGATGCGGGCTACTTCCTTAACAAGGTCTATTTCCGAGGTAATATCGACTCGTCTTGTGGGTACTTGGACCTGCAGCGTTGTGTCGTTAACCTCATAAACTGTAAAACCGAGTCTTTCGTAAATAGAAGAGATCTCGCCAGAAGCTAACGAGACTCCCATAATTTTATTAATACGGGCTATTCTAACAACAAAAGTTTTTGCAGGAAAAGGTTCCTTGAAGCAGTCAGTAACAAAGGAGCTCGCCGTTCCACCTGCAACACTTTGAATAAGGCTTGCCGCATAATCAAGAGCAATCAAGCAAAGATTTGGATCTAGACCCCTTTCAAAACGCTTAGAAGATTCAGTTACTATAGCTGTTTTTTTAGACGTTTTACGGATCTGACGTGGACAAAAATAGGCCGATTCAAGAAGGATGGAGGTCGTTAAGGAAGTAACTCCTGAGATTTTACCTCCCATGATTCCAGCTAAAGCAAGAGGACCTTTTTCATCTGCAATCACTAGCATTTCCTCATCTAAATCGAGAGTGCGATCATCTAGAAGGATTAAACTTTCACCTTTTTGGGCATAACGGACAATAATTTTTGAAGTTATAGAGGAAAGATTAAAGGCATGGAGGGGCTGTCCGATCATTTGCATGACATAGTTTGTCACGTCGACTACGTTATTAATCGGGTGGATGCCTAGAAGCACAAGCTCTGCTAAAAGCCAGGGAGGGGAGGGGGCAATTTTCAGATTTTCAAGCACACGGGCGGTGTAGCGAGGGCAGCTTATGGGGTCCATGACGAGAGCTGCAAAGGATTCTTTGTTCGTCCTAAAAGGCGTTGCTGGAAAAGGGAGTAACGGCTGGTTAAAAAGAGCCGAGAGTTCTCTTGCAACTCCTAGAACACTCATTGCATGACCTAAATTAGGTGTGAGGCTGATATTTAGGATATTATTATCTACACTATCGACTTCTAAACCAGCCCGAGTCAGACTATCTGCAATTTCAAGCTCTGTCTTTTCAAGAAATATCCATTTCTTAAGGAGAGCAAAAGGTATTTTCATAAGAGTTATTCTAGAGGCTTCCTCTCTAAAAAACAATTCCTTTTTGGAAATCAAGGGAAGGATTTAGTATGGAGCCTATGAATAATTTTTTGATCAAGCGCACGAAACAGCTGACACTTGGCCTTATTTTAAGCTGTGGGCTGAATGTAGCATTGCTCCTAGCCCTTTTCCTTGTCTGGAAAGGCATGACTACACCGAGGCTCTCCTTGGAACAAATAGAGGCAAGAGTAGATGAACTAAGTCCTAATAAAGCGATGGCGCTTACTGCCTTTTTGCCTCTTTCCTACGACCAGTTAATTACCCATTTATCAGATAAAGAACAAGTCGAAGATGGGTTCACTCAGCGTGATATAGCGCTTGGCTGCCTTGTATCAAAACATTACTTTAATATAGCCAAAGCATTACCAGGAACCCTTCTTCAATCAAGAAAATTCGTTCTTGGCTCGGATAATATTATCCTCTTTTCGGGCTTGAACGATGAGCAGATTAAAAAAGTTACTGAATATGCCTCTACTGAAAAATGGCCGCTTACATCGCAGGGGCTTTTTTTAAAACTGAAAGAGATAAAAGAACCTTCTTTAAAAAGTTCTTTTTATGCTACGAGAGAATATGTGACTTTAGAAACATTAGCTAGGGGATGTGGTTTAGAGATTCCTAAAGAGCAGCTCTTACAAATGATTATGGAAGGGAGCTTTGAAAAGCTTCAAGAAGTTTCCAGTAAAGGTTCGTTAGATTTTTCTAATAGTTGCCTACAAAAGATATTAATGGAATATATTGAGGGATGCTCTCAATCTGCAGCAGATATACTGGTGGAAAATTATCCAGAGTTTGCCTGCAAGAAACTAGATGATCCCTCAGTTATTCTTCTTCTACGCCAATTAAAAAGAGCCACACCTGCGGCTGAAAATTATGCTAAAGAAATGCTTGTTAGTCCACGTTCAAGAGTCGTTTGGCATACAGCGGCATTACGTCTTTATCAATTTCATGGAGAGATAGCACCTAAGAATTTTGATTACCGTGCAGCAGTAAGCCATTTTGTGATAGGGGAGGTCCTAAGTACAAATGTTATGCCGGTTTCAAAAACTTACTTAGAAAGCACACCCGTTAAAGAGAAAGATTCTCTCGTGATTAAAAAAAGTGAGAAGAGGCAGTTTCTTCATGTTGTGCGTCAGGGAGAAAGTCTATGGACGATTGGTAAGCACTACCATATTGAGCGAGATATCTTAAAAAAGCACAATGCACTCAAGAGCGATAACATCCGTGAAGGGCAAGTTTTAATCATCCCCTAAAGGATCATAGCCGCCTTTACTATAAGGAGCGCAGCGTAGTAGGCGCCCTATCGTTTTCAAAAATGCTTTGCCGAAGGACTTTGTCCGAAAAGCTTCAAGAGCATATTCGGAGCAGCTCGGATAGAAACGACAGCAGGGACCGAGCATTGGGGAGACTGTAAGCTGGTAGAGTCTAATAAAAATTATAAATGTCCACTTAAGAGGCGTAATTAGATTACGGGGATTCCTATAAATGGAAAAATATCCTTTCCGAAGGCGATGATAATTTCTAAGAAAATAAGGCCGATTATGATCCATTCTAGCCTTGATGAGTGGCGATGATTAAGTTCTGTTGAGAGCATTTCAAGAAGCTCTTTTACAATATTTAGACGTTGGTTTAGCACAGATACGCGTGTTTGGACGTCAAGGTAATTAGCCATAAGACGATAAGGGGGATCATTTTCAGGATATTCCCAAAAGATCTCAGGTGTATCAAGAATATCTGTATGTAGATTGATCGAACTACGATCGAGAAAGAGCTGGCCGATTGTTTTGGCGATCTCTGAGCGAGAAAGGACAATTTTTCCTTTACGTACAATCTCTTCGGGTAAATGCTTGGTTTTAGCAATTGTTTTACGAATAGTGCTTTCAAAAACAGTTAGCTTCACAGATTGCGCAATACCATAGGAGATCGCTAACTTATTTAAAACAGAAGGGAAGGGGAGTGTGATAACATCTTGGCTGATACGTATAGAACTACCACTCATAAAGCTAAACTCATCGAATTCAGTTGTTTCAAGAGATCCACCTTCAAAGGGGCGTAAGTATTCTAAGAAATTCTTCTGTTCAATATCCGAAAGTCCCCAAAAAACGGCTGTGCCAAAAGGAAAGAAGAAAATATCACAATGTTCGGCTAGAGAGTTGTTATAACTTATATGAATTGTATCACGTATCAAAACAGGCTTGAGATTCCGTGCCTGAAGAGCGGAGAAAAGAGGACCTATTTGATAGCTCTCTGATGAGCAGTAGCTTGTTAATCGCATATTGGAAAAAAGGGAGTGCCTTCTCTTTTGCCGACCTGGTCGGTAATTTTTTGTTTAGCTAGTGCAAGAGCCATTGCTGAAGTGGATTTTTTTGCTTCTTCTGCTAAAGTAAAGATATCTAAAAGTGTAGTATTGATCTTATCAATAGCCTGTAAGGCTCGTTGAGGTTTATAGAAATCGGGATGCATTTCGTGAGAAACATTGATAACACCACCTGCATTAATTACGTAGTCTGGAGCATAAAGTATCCCTCTTGACAAAAGAGCCTCCCCATCACTCACCATATCAAGAAGTTGGTTATTGGAGGCTCCAGCTATTGCAGATGTATTTAAGCTGTTGAGAGTGCGTTCATTAATGATTCCCCCCATAGCACAGGGACAGAGTATATCACATGGAGTAGAGAGAATAATATCTGGAGAAACAGCCTCCCCATGGAAAAGGTCAGCTAGACGTATAGCTTTGGCGTAATCAATATCACTTAAAATAAGATAAGCACCCTCCCAAAAAAGAAACTCCGCTAGACGCGCTCCGACACTTCCAAGGCCTTGTATAGCAACTCTTTTGCCATATAAGCTAGGGCTTTTCCACAATTGCAGGGCTACAGCTTTAAGCCCCTGGAATACACCATAAGCTGTAAAACGGCCTGGATCTCCACTACCACCTTTAATAGCCAAGCCAGCTACATAAGGAGTTTTTTTACGGATAATCATCATATCAGAAGAGGTGCTTCCTACATCTTCTGCACAAATATAAGCGCCCTCTAAAGTGTGTACTGCTTCGGCAAATGCTGTCAAAAGATCTTCATTTTTATGAGAAGAGGGGTCTGCAATAATAACACTTTTACCCCCACCAAAACCAGTTCCTGCTAGAGCTGACTTATAGGACATGCCTTCTGCAAGACGGCAGACATCGAATAACGCATCATCTATATCCTTATAGGGATAGATGCGTGTTCCTCCTAGAGCCGGTCCAAGTATTGTATTATGAATAGCGATATAGGAATGAAGCCCACGTACATCATCAATTGCTTCAATAATTCGTTCGCCATTTTTATAAAATATTTCTTTTAAATGTAATACCATAATTATTTTTCCATACTACTTTTAGAAAATTCTTGATGTCCATTCCAAATGCCTGAAAAATTTTCTTTATAATCTCTTTGAGCCATACGAATAACTTCATGCGCCTCTTCACGACCATAAATAGCCTTGATCTCCATATGTTGAGTATTAGATTCTCCAGGACAATCTTTATAGGTAAGAAAGTAGTGTTTTAACCGTTCAATAAGGTGTGGGGGAGTCTGTCTAATGTCTGTAATATGACCGTAAACAAGATCGCCTTTTAAGACGGCAATAATCTTATCATCAGATTCATAACGATCAAGTGTACGTAGGCCACCAATTGGAATAACTTCCATGAGGATATCACTGCGTAAAATAGGCTTTTCTACCAAAACACAAATATCAAGAGGATCTGCATCGCCCATGACACCAGGGATGCCCGTTTTAAAAGAGCAGAAGTCACCCACATGTTTAGCGCAATATGTTTGAGGTATTAATCCATAAAGTGCGGGGCAGTAATTAGAATATTTTTGAGGACGATCAACTTTTAAAAAGCCTGATTCTTTGTCTAGTTCATATTTAACTGTGTCGGTTGGTACAATTTCGATATAACAGGTTAAAATTTCAGGAGCATTCTTTCCTATAGATACACCGTGCCAAGGGTGAGCACGAAAAAAATGGGTCATTAAAGGAGTAGAATTATGCATATATTACCTTACACGGCTAAAAGCGATACAGGAATTATGCCCACCAAACCCAAAAGAGTTGGAGAGGGCAACATCGACATCCAGTTTCTTGGCTTTTCCAATAACAGGATCAAGAGGATCGAGGAACTCTTCGGGATGGACAAGGTTAGCTGTTGGATGGATCAAGCCTGTTTGCAAAGCTTTAATAACAACAATAGCTTCGATAGCACCGGCAGCCCCCAAACTATGGCCCATCATTGATTTAGTAGCATTGATTGTAATATTTTTGGAATGCGATCCGAAATATTTTTTAATACCCTGAATCTCGGCCAAATCCCCAACAAGAGTAGATGTGGCATGAGCATTAATATAGTTAACGCGTTCCTTTTCAATGCCAGCATCAGCTAGGGTTTTTTCAAAGGCTAAAATAAGGCCGACTCCTTCAGGGTGAGGTTCTGTAATATGGAAGGCATCACAAGAGAAGCCTCCACCTAGGACTTCTGCGAGGATAGTTGCCCCACGTTTTTTTGCATATTCGTATTCTTCCAAAATTAACACAGCCGCGCCTTCACCTATAACAAAACCATCGCGCTCCTTGTCCCAAGGTCGAGAAGCTGTTTGAGGGCTGTCATTACGTAAAGAAAGGGCTTTAATAGTACTAAAACCGGAAAGTCCGATGGGATTGATAGGAGCTTCTGTTCCCCCTGTTATCATAATATCTGCTTCGCCATTCTGGATATGGCGTACTGCTTGGAGGATTGTAAAGTTGGATGTAGCGCAAGCTGTCGAAGTTGAGTAATTTGGCCCCATAAAGCCTGTATCAATAGCAAGCAGAGCACCCGCCATATTTGTAATAATAAAAGGAATGAAGAAGGGGCTTAGGCGACGGTAAGATTTTTCTCTGATAGTCGTAACACCCTCATAAAGGGTGGAGATACCCCCCATTCCAGAACCTATTATAATACCTGCGCGCGTTTTATCTACTTGTCCTAGATCTAAATGAGAGTCTAGAAGAGCTTTTTTAGCAGCGACCATACTGTAACGGATAAAAGGGTCAAGACGGCGTACCTGTTTTTTATCCATAAAGTCATCATTATTGTAGTCTTCTTTGACGGACCCTGCAAAACGTGTGGGATAATCACTACAATCAAAGCATGTAATCGGTGTTATACCACTATTTCCAGCCAAGAGTTCGTTATAAAAATGATTAACATCCGAACCGAAACAGGAAACAATCCCCATCCCAGTAACAACAACGCGCTTTTTTTGCATAAGTTACGTTAACTCCAAAGGTACAATTTTACCATCTTTCCAGACCTCTTCTACACGATAGAAATCACGTGTTTTGGGATCAAAAAGATGCACAATAATATTGAGACAGTCGAGAACAACCCAGTTATCGCCCTTTTGGCCATCGACGCGTGGAGAGTTCCAGCCAATTTCCTGAAGGGTTTTTTCTACTACATCTCTTAAAGCAAGAAGATGGGTAGATGCCAAGCCGTCAACAAAAAGAAAAAAATCTGTCATTGTGCTAATGTTGCGCACATCAATTGCGATAATATTTAAGCCCTTTTTATCATACAAATTTTGGGCCAACTTTTGTAGAGTTTTTAAAGAATCAGTCATGAGTAATAGTATACTTTAAGTTTCTAAAATTGACCAGCCTCGATTTCTTGCTAGGCAGCGTAAACGCTTATCGGGGGCAACTGCAATTTTATGACCAGCTTGTTCCAATAGGGGTAAATCATCAATACTATCGGAATAAGCAAATATTTCCTCGCGTAAAAACCCCTTTTCCTTGGCAAAAGATGTCAAAAAAAGAGCTTTTGTCTCGCCATCCATCATGCAAAGTATTGTATCAAAACATTTTTTACAATCTTCGGCGTATTCTGTAGCACTCCAGTAAATTATACCAAGCTGCTTGGCAATTGCTGATACAAGAAAAGAGGGTGAGTTGGAAAGAAGAAGGACAGTCTCTTTACGCTCAAGGGCTTGCTGAAGATTTTTAAAAAGAGATATTCGAAGAGAGTTTTTTAGAAATTCCTCTAAAAAAAGAGGGACTTTATTGGTGATTTCTTCAACGAAGCGGCCTCTAAAAAGTGTTTTAAAAAGCTTTTCATGGAGCTCTTTTGGTGTGTTAATAAAAAATTTTAAACGCATTTTATTAATAAGAGCCGATAAAAGCTGTCTGAACGAAAAGAAACCCATTTTTGCGAGAAATTTGAAAAAAGCAAAGCTACAGTTTCCTATAAGCAAGGTGCGATCTAAATCAAAGACATGGAGCTTTTTCAAAGGATAGCCTCTTCAAATGTTTTAATTAATAATTCAGACTGTTGGAGGCGCTCTTTATGTTTTTTTAGGGCTTTATTATAGAGCAAGGCCTGTTCGAAATCAGAACCACCAAATGTCGTCCCAATCTTCTTGAGCTCGGAGCTCTGTTTTAAGATTTTTCCATGTCGTAGTCTCTCTTCCTCTAAAGAATTAGACTCTTTTCTCTCAATACTATCTTTAAGATCTAGATAACAGGGCTCTATTTCGATGCGTTCTTGGAGAGTTAGATGAAGTGTTTCTAAGAGTTCCTTTGCTTCTAAAAAGGCTTTTTTAGAGCCCTCTACATCTATCAAACCGTGTAATTTTTCTATTATAATGTCCCTAGCCGCTTTTAGATTATTGGATGTTTTAATAACCAAGTTGCGAGCTCTTTCTTCCTCTGTATCGAGGGGTTTAAGTATTCTATCTACCTCTTCAAGACAGTGGCTTAATTCCTCTCTCGAGAGAGGGGAGGTTTTAAGATTGCCTATAAAAGCACGTTTTTTATCCTCTTTATTTAAAGAGTTAACAGACTGATTTTTAACGGCTTGTCTAAAAGAGTCTATTTTAGAAGCAACCTCTTTCTTATGGTTGTCTAAAGAGATTTTATCCGCTAGCACCTTTTTTTTGTACTGAGTGTGTAATGTGCTTAATGTTTGCCAGCAAGATGTAAGAAGTATGCGAGACTTTTTAAAACCATCACCTGTAAGAGCCAACTCTTGAGCGAGGGCGTGTAAAATTTTAATCTCTTTTTGCAAATGAATAAAGGGGATACGCGTGGAACGGAGAGCTTTTAATGTTTCATCAAAATGAACATGAATAAAATCGTCTACCAGGAGTAAAAAACAACTGGAGAGCTCATTTTTAATATTTTTTCTTAAAGGTATTATTTTTTCAATGAGGATGTTAACAGAGGCTATCAAGCGGTTTTTCAAGCGCATTTTCATGGAGCCGGTCAGGACTTCTTGGCGTACCGCTGACAACTGTTCAATCAGGCTATGGATAGTTAAGAAAGCTCCTTGGAGCTTTTCAAGATTTGTTCTATTACCAAAACCTGGAAAATGTATGAGGGAGTAAGGGGGGAGCTCTTCACCTTGCAGGATTTTATTGATCAGGGATTCAAAGCTTTGCAAGGAAAGCTCGATATGCTCAGCCGTCGACGAGGCAATAAGATCCACAGTCGTCTTTATACGGTGAAATTCGCTGCAGAGTTCTTTATATTCAGACCATATAACAAGGGGGGCTTCTGGCCATGCTTTGAGGACTTCAAAAGCTTTCTCCTTAGCTTGCCAAAATCCTTTAAAATAGGGGACTTTGTCCTTAATAAGAGAGTAGTTCATAAAGCCAAGAGAGAGGGTAAGCTTTTCTTCAGGAGAGGTACTTTCAGAAAGCTTTATAAGAAAAGCTTCGATTGTTTGACAAGATTGATTTTCGCCGGTTAGCATCTTATTACCAATATTACTGTATCCAGATCGTAATTTCAAGGGGAAATCATGAGAATAACTAAGACCGAGGGTCTTGATCTCTTTAAAACGGCAAGTTTAGAAGAATTAAAGAAAAAAGCAAATGTAATTAGAGAGCAAAAAAATTCTGGTAGCCAGGTGACGTTTGTTCTTGATAGTAATCCAAACTACACAAATGTCTGTAATGCAGACTGTAGTTTTTGTGCATTTTACCGCAAAGATAGCGCTAAAGATAGCTATACTAAGACGGTGGATGAGGTTATGAAGCATATGCAAAGAGCGCGTGATGCAGGCCTTACAACAGTCCTCCTTCAAGGAGGCCTTAACGAGACTCTTAAAATGGATTACTACATAGCACTTGTAAAAGCAGCCCGTGAGCAATATCCAGATATTCACCCCCATTTCTTTTCTGCGCCCGAAATCTGGCACTGCGCTAAGGTCTCTTATTTAACTATTCACGAAGTGCTCTGCAAACTATGGGAAGCTGGGCAACGGACACTGCCAGGTGGCGGCGCCGAAATTCTTTCAGAACGTGTGAGGCTTGCTATTTCACCCAAAAAAATGGCTCCAGGCGCATGGATGGAGATCCATGAGACGGCACATGCTATTGGCTTTAAAACAACTGCCACTATGATGTACGGCCATATAGAAGAACCAGAAGATATTATAGAGCATCTAGAACTACTTCGAAAGGCCCAAGACAAGAATCCAGGCTTTACTTCGTTTATACCTTGGAGCTATAAACGCGATCGCACACTTTTACGGCGTACAGTGAAAAACTGGGCTGGTCCTGATGCTTATTTTCGTATTCTAGCTTTTGCACGGATCTATCTAGATAATTTCCCCCATATCTCCGCTTCTTGGTTTGGTGAGGGTAAGTCTACGGGTATGGAGGCGCTCAGCTATGGGGCCGATGATTTTGGTGGTATAAATATGGAGGAAAATGTCCATCGCGCAGCTAATTTTATCAATAAAACAGACCATAATGGGATCCTTCAAATGATACGCCAGGCTGGTTTTGAACCTGTTCAGCGTAATACTTTCTATGAAATCATCAGAACATATAAAGATGAGTATACAGTATATGTTCCAGATGTTCAGAAGGTTAAGGAAGATGATTGGACCCCAATACTCTTATAGGAGGGGTGCGCAATGGCTATTAACTGCATGTGGATACGATCGATGGGGCTGTATCCGTGCGTGCAATTTTAACTTCCGACTCGTGTAAGGGATAGCCAGCTAGCTATTCCCTCTATAGAGTATGCCTAAAAACTTTTATGCAAAAAGGAAGCCACTAATCTTAGCAGATTCTAGGGACTCGTTTACCTTATCATCAAACATTCCTTGGGAGCTGTAACCTGTAGGAAGACAAAGTTGCCTTACGCAAGTATGACTTGTAGGAAAGGGAAATGTCCTCTCTCTAGTAGGAGCGGATATCATAACTATAACAGGCTCTCCCGTTAGAGAACGGCTTCCTGTAGCGAACTGAAGCAAGTCTTTAACCCTTACATCCTCATGGGTATTGATCCAATTTAGAAGATATGCTTTAGTGGAGATATCATCTTTTCCTTGCCATGTAATAGCTGCTTTAAAAGCCTCTTTAGAAAACAATCCTTCGATCCGAGCTTGAAATTTATCTACAGAGAGGGCACATAGCGACTCCCATTCAGTACCAAGTGCCCCTTCCATAGCAGAGGCTATTGCGAAAGCTGCTTGATACCAGGAGGTTTCAGTTTTTATATTTGATTTTATATGTGCATTAAGAACAAAAAACTTTGTATCTTCAAGATTAAGCGATGCAGGGATGTTATGTTCGGAAAAATCCTGCTTAAGATCTTCTGGGTTCGTGTAGTCATTAATAGCTAGAGGTATATGCGGATTCCTTTCACAATACTGTTCTTCTATCCATGCTTGAGGATCTTTTTTATAATCACGAAGATTCTGATGATGAAATGCCTTAAGATCCCTAAAAAAAGCAGGATCGAAAATTTGACCTATCGGAAGATTTTTAGTAGTTGCTTGAACGAAAAGCAGTCCAATTGATTCTAAAAATTCATGGGGAGCATCGGATGTTGGCCTGAGCAATTTTGTCCCTGGATTTTCTGGGATACAACGGCGCTTAGATAGTTGAGCAAAAAGTTCCGACATCAGATGGCTGCTTAACCCCCCGAAATCGCTACCTTCTTGAGGAGTTCCATCCTCATTTGAGAAGATAATATTTGGCAAAGAACCCTTTTTTAAATGAGGCAAAAGATTCATTAAAGTTTCTTGAGGACTTTCGTTAAGATCTTTCCAACGTATAATGCATCTCTTAGAATTAATTGCGGAAAGCACTCGAACTTCCACATTTACTTGGGGCAATTCTCTAAGCAGAGAGCACCCGGAGCTGTCAAGATGAGTACAGTTAGGAAGCGCGGGGAGCGAGGCAAGAAGCGGGCACCCAGAGCAGTCAAGCTGCACGCACAAGGGAAGCGCGGGGAGCGAGGCAAGAAGCGAGCAACTGTAGCAGTCAAGATCTGTGCACATAGGAAGATTAGGGAGCGCGGTAAGACGGGGGCAATTACAGCAGTAAAGCCAGGTGCAGGTAGGTAGGTCGGGGAGGGCTTCTATAAGGGGGCAATAAGAGCAGTAAAGCTCCACGCAGTTAGGAAGGTTGGGGAGCGTTTCAAGAAGCGGGCAATGCATGCATTCAAGTTTCTTGAGATTTAAGTTAGTGAGACAAGCAGGGAGGGAGCTTACCGCTAGCCCTGAGATATCAAGCTCGAAAGGATCATTTAAGTAACATTCTAAAATCCTGGCCTTTAATTGCTTAGCAACCTCATTGCAATGGCCTTGTGTTGCAACCCATGCGTCAAGATCACGCCTGATATCAGGAATAACGGGAGATATTCCCACACGATCTGTTAAGCAGGCTCGGATTCCGCAAGCCCCTTGTAAAGCTCTATAAACCCCTAAAGTAATAAAAAAAACTTGAGATACATGTAAAATAGTCTCCGAAAAAGATAGGGGGTTATCGGCAGGACATGGGGGTACTTTAGGATCCAATCTGTTTAAATGATTCATATTAAAACTTTAGTAATATTAATTAATTTATAACAAATATAATGTATTTGAACGTATATTTCAATATTTTAAAATAAAATAACTTTATAAGTATATTCCTTCTAAATTAGAGTTATGGATAAGAGCTCCGAGGATAAAGAGATCTCGAGGCTATTTATGTTTTTGGGTCTAATAAAAAAACGGGGGGTTATAGGTTACTTTGAAGACAAAAGTAAAATAGTATTTATAACAGGTCCGATTATAACAAAGCCCATAGTGTAAAGGGGAATCATTACTCAGGAGGGTTCTTTAAAGATCCATTTACCAAAGGGCATACAGCTAGCCTATAGGGCACGAAAGTGCTCCCTAGAATATATTCTAAGGATGCTATTATGAGCGCTCTTAATCAGAAGCCATCTACCGTACGCACTAAGATCGGTGCAGTAATTTATTGCACTTTCCTATTGAACAGGGCCGTAGTCCTGAATGATCTGCAATGCAACCGCTTCCATGTCATAGGTGTCAAGCTCTAACCAGCTGTAAGCTGGTTCCGTACGGAACCAGGTGAATTGGCGTTTAGCAAGATGTCGAGAGCACTTTTTAAGATCTTCTTTGTAAGAGGCAAAATCAGTAAGAGTCTGAGTGGAATCGAGAAAGTTTAGAGATTGGCGATAGCCAATTGATTGCATGGCGGACTTGTTCATAAGAATACCCTCCCTCTTAAGGCGAGTAACCTCATCAAGAAGACCTTCAGCAATCATTTCATCGCAGCGTTTTTCAATGCGCTCATAGAGTCCTTTTCGTTCACGAGAGAGAAACCAGCAGCGCCAATCATAAGATGGGGGAATAGGGGGCTTAAAGGCAGAAACGGGTTGCTTAGTGAGGGAGATGATTTCCAGAGCACGGATAATTTTTTGCTTATCTTTAGTTGATATAGTCGATGCATAAAGAGTATCGAGTTTTTTAAGGCGTTTAAAAAGATGTTCTATTCCAAGCTCCTCACATTCATCCTCAAGCTTTTTACGAAGAAGAGGGACAGAGGGCGGACCTGAAGGAGGACCGTTAAGTAAGCTGTGCAGATAAAAACCGGAGCCCCCACTAATAATGGGTATTTTATTACGTTTTAAAATATCGGCAATTCGAGACTGACAATCATAGAAAAAATCAACCACATTATAAGGATCATTAATTTCGCGTACATCAATGAGATGATGGGGGACAGCTAAACGCTCTTTCCAGGAGGCCTTAGCTGTGCCGATATCCATTCCTCGGTAGACTTGCATAGAGTCAGCTGAAATTATTTCTACTTTAGAGAGAAGACCTGCCAATATAAGAGAGAGCGCGGTTTTGCCCACAGCTGTAGGGCCGGCTAAGATGATTACCTTGGGTTTAGCAAAAGAGGCTTGGCAGGGCACTTTTTTTGTTTGAGGGCGCAAAGATCTAGTAGTTAAAGTCATCTAAATCAGAGTTATAGCTATATCTAAAGAGGGGGCTAGAGTAAAGATCTGATCAAAACCAGCTATATGAATAATATCCATTACAGCGGGTGTAAGATTGCAGATAATAAGCTTTTTCTGCTTAGTAGCCTGTCTTTTAGTGCTTCCTAACATACTGCGTAAGCCAGCGCTACTTAGGTAATCAACGCTTGCCATATTTAAAATAACGGAATTTTTTTTAGCATTCTCTGTTGCCTGCAGAACTAAATCTAATTCTGAAGAGGTAACTGCATCAAGGCGACCGCTTAATACCACAACAGAATAAGTAGGGTGATGAATTTGTTTGATTTCCAACATAAGAACTCCGTAAACTTTGATGTTAACTGGAGTGGAAAATTTTTGGAATGTAATTTATTACCAAGTTATATATGTAGAGCTACATGGGAGAATTTAGAGAAGGGTTTTCTTTTGGATAAAGAGCGAAATGAAGTTTATACTAATGATAGTCAAATGCTTGTAAGATTTAAATGTTTTGGGGTTTGTATTGCCAATCCTCTGCGCATGATATCTTTTATAGTAATGGCTATGGCTAAATTAATATTTCAGTTGATGATAGTTAGCTTTCAAAAGACAAAAGAGGCCTCACCACTAAGGATGGAAAATATAAAAAATCTCTTTTTTTCACCTGGGTTAACTCTTTTTTATGGGCTCCTTGTTCAAGGAGGTGCTTTTATGGGCTTAATGGATCCTTTTCGCGGACGTAAAATTATAGCTCTTACAGAGATGAAATGGAGTTTTTTAGACCATTTTTTAGGAGATTTAGCAACGATGGCACCCTGTTTTCAGCCGCGAGCTAATACTTCGTTCGTAAAGGGTAATCCATGGCTACAGCAATTTTAGTGATTTTTTTCATATAATAAGCTTTCATTAGGGAATGTTACCCTTATCTATCAGCCAAATAGCTTACATTTTAAAGCATGAGATGCTCGGTAACGAGCTTATCTTTACGGCAACTGTCGAAAGCTCGAAGAAAGGAGATCTTTTTTTTGCACTCCCTGGAAAGAGAAAAGATGGTCATGACTTTTTAGAAGCAGCCAAAGAAACGGGTTCAAAAGCTGCAATTGTTTCTAAAAGGTATCGAGGCCCCTCTTTTGGCCTGAATCTTATTCCAGTAGAGGATGTTTTAGAAGCTTTGCAAACATTGGCACATATGAGTGTCACAAAAATAAAACCCTTGATCGTTGCTGTGACAGGATCAATGGGGAAGACAACAACAAAGGATTTTCTAGCAGAGCTTTTAGAAGGACGCTATCAGGTATATAAGAGTCAAGGAAATGCAAATAGCCAAATAGGGCTCCCCTTAGGCCTACTATCTTTAAGAGGCAATGAGGAGGTTCTTGTCCTCGAAATGGGTATGACAGAAAAGGGGGAAATTGCTAAATTAACGACAATCGCGCCCCCAGACCTTGCTATTATTACAACAGTTGGGCTTGTCCATGCTATGAATTTTATAAGTTTGCAGGAAATTCTAAAAGCCAAAACAGAGATTTTTACCCATAGATCTACCAAATATGGCATCTACAATACAGATATGCCTAATAGTCAAGATGTCCACTATTATGGAGATGGGGAAAAAATACCTTTTTCCACTCAGAATAGAGAGGCTCCTTTTTATGCAGAAATAAAAGAGTGTCAGATTATTATTTGGGAGAAGGGCCAAAAGGTCCTAGAAAGACCCTGGAATATTTTAGGGGAGCATAATGTAGGTAATTTTTTGGCCGCTGCAATAGCTGCCCGATATTTAGGTGTCAGATGGCAAGAGATAGGAGTAATTCTTGAAAAAATCAAACTTCCCAGTGATCGCTTAGAACTGGTGCAAAGAGGCTCTATTACCTTTATTAAGGATGCCTATAATGCAAATAGAAACTCTCTTTGTGAGGCTCTTAAAACTTTACAAATTCTTAATATTGGAAAACGAAAAGTAGCGGTTATTTCAGAGATGCTGGAGTTGGGATCTTTTGCAATTGAAGAACATCGGATAGTGGCTGAATGCGCACTAGGCATAGTCGATAATTTATATTGCATTGGTCCTGGCACAAAAATTCTTAAAGAAGTTTTTGATGCGGCCTGTAAACCTTGTTATTATTACGAAAATAAAGATACCTTAATAGAAGCTTTAAAGAAAGACTTGCAAGAAGAAGATCTTGTTCTTCTTAAGGGCGCTAGAGTTTATAATTTGGGGGATCTTGTGGGACATTTTAAATGTTGATATTAATTTTAGAGTGGCTGAAAAGCTATGGTTTTAAGGTGCCAGCTGTTTTCGGATATACTTCGACGCGGATGATGCTCGCTGCTATCACGGCTTTTGTGATCACAATTACAATAGGTCCCCTTTTTATCCGCAGACTATATGCTTTAAAAATCGGTCAGCCCATTCGCAGCGAAGAGGGGTTCTTGCTGCAGAATTTGCATGCTAAAAAAAACGATACTCCTACGATGGGAGGGGTGCTAATAATAACCGCCATGCTCAGCTGTTTAGTGCTTTGGATGGATCTTAAGAGTCTTTTTACTCTCATACTCTTTACTACAACGATCTTAATGGGATTACTTGGCGGCTATGATGATTATCTAAAGGTAAAGTATAAAGATAATAAGGGGCTATCCTCACGCAAAAAGATCCTAATACAGATCATATGCGCAGCCATCATCGGCCTTTTTCTTTATTGGCCCTATCTTACAGCTTTAGTACATGTAGGTAGCTGGTTTGCCCCACCCATTGCTAAAGCGGAAATAATACTCCCTATAAGCCAGTATTTAACCCAGCTTTATATACCTTTTTTTAAAGATCCTTGGATACTTCCAAGCAGCATAATGTATTTGCTCTTTATCTTTGTATTTACAGGATCTTCTAATGCAGTTAACTTAACAGACGGCTTAGATGGGCTTGCAACAGGTAGTTTGATTATGGTAGCAACAGCTCTAAGTCTTATTGCTTTTTTAGCTAACAATGCCGATATTGCCACCTACTTAAATATTTTGTATATAGAGGGGAGCGGAGAGATTGCCACTTATTTGTGTGCTTTAAGTGGAGCTTGCCTCGGATTTCTATGGTTCAATAGCCATCCAGCAGAAATATTTATGGGGGATATAGGTTCCCTCACTCTTGGAAGTATCATCGGTGTTTGCGCATGCCTACTGGGTCGGCAGCTTTTACTTACGATCATCGGAGGTCTCTTTGTTATTGAAACGCTTTCCGTTATTTTACAAGTCTCTAGTTACCGTTTACGTAATAAGAAACGTATTTTTGCTTGCGCCCCTTTACACCATCATTTTGAATATAAAGGTTGGCCGGAAACAAAAGTAGTAATTAGATTTTGGATTATATCATTATTACTGGGAATCGTAGGTATAGCTTCCTTAAAATTTCAGTAGGATTTTTATGGGTATTCTTGTTTTAGGGCTAGGCATAACAGGAAGAGCCGTAGCTAAATATTTTCTCTCTCGCGGGAAACGGGTATATGGCTTAGATGATAAAAAAGATTCTAGAGATATCAAAGGGCTTATTCTTGTAAAAGCTGTCCCAGCAGACACAAGCCTGATTGTTGTCTCGCCAGGAATACCTCTCGACCATCCAGCGCTCCAGAAAGGGATTGCTGTAACAGGTGAGGCAGAACTCGCTCTTCAGCTCTTTAAAAAAAGAGAGTGGATGGGGATAACGGGCACCAACGGTAAGACAACAGTTGCACTTTTCATGGAGCATCTTTTTAAAGAGGCTGGAATATTAGCCAAGGCACTTGGGAATATAGGGACCCCTCTACTAAGCCACAGATCACCTCATGGTGAAGTAATTATTGCGGAGCTCTCTTCCTATCAATTAGAGACATTAAAGACACGCAGGTTAAAAGCGGCGGTTATTTTAAATATAACACCTGATCATTTAGATCGTTATGGCCAAATGGAGTCTTATGCAGCAGTAAAAGTGCGCATCGCAGATTGTATGGAGCCTGGGGGAAGAGTGATCGTCTATCAGAAGACCTATAAAGAGTGGAGAGAGCTCTTTAAAGATAGGCTGGTCATAACATATGGGTTTGAACCGGATGCGGATCTCTTTTATGAGAAAGGAAATCTGTTTTATCAGGGTCGTAAAGAGCTTTTTCTGGGCTTGCCCCCTACACATGATGTGGAAAACTGGATGGCCGCTTTTCTTCTTGGAAAAGAATGGGGCATAGGAGAATCTGTTTTCCTTAAAGCCCTCGCCACCTTTCAAAAGCCACGGCATCGTATTGAAAAAGTAGCCGTTATTAAGGGTGTTTCTTTTTTCGATGACAGTAAGGGTACAAATATCGATGCTACTATAAGAGCGGTAGAGTCTATGCAGGGTAGGGTCGTTCTTATAGTAGGGGGTGTGCACAAAGGCTTTTCATATAAATCTTGGCAAGAAGCTTTTCATGGGCGAGTCAAGGGTATTTGTGTAATAGGTGAATCGGCACCTATTATTGAAAAAGATTTGCAAGAGAGATTTTCTATAGTACGATGTGTGTCTATGGCAGAAGCCGTAAAACAAGCAGCGACATGGGCAAAGGCCGAAGAGTGCGTTCTTTTAAGCCCGGGTTGTGCCAGTTTTGACATGTTTAAAGACTATGCCCATCGCGGAGAAGAGTTTAAGCGATGTGTGCAAAACTTAAGGTAAGGACGAATCATGAGTCGCAGAGATACAATTATTATAGCGGTGTTAGTTAATGCAGGCATACTTTTAGTGCTATTTGCTTTGGCGATGCCCTCAAAAGAAGAGCCAGCTAAAATCGTAAAAGCTGTCCTAGAAAAAAGTAGATCCACTGTTCAAGATGACAATACTCATTTTGTAGAGACAGTTGGCCCAGATGAAAGGGCTCTGCCAATGGATGAGATCGACCAAGTCCTCAGTGAGTGGAATGAGCAAAGCAGGACAGCTCATAAAAATGCAGAAGGTTCTACAGAGAGTTCAGATATAGTATACTCCCTAAAGCTGCAAGCCTCAGAAGCTGACGTGGAGGCTGCTCCATTGGATAAAACAGTTGAAGTTGTTGTTAAAAAGGGTGATGTTCTTGATAAGATAGCGCGTGCTAATGGAACAACTGTCCAAGAGATTATGAAGTTAAATCATATTTCATCTACTAAGTTACAAATTGGCCAGGTCTTACTAGTTCCGGAGGCCGGCAAATTTAAAGTCAAAGCAAAGGCTAAAACTGCCAAGACGCAGCTGGAGAGCAAGAGTGATCTTAAGGGGGATTCCTACACTATAAATAGTGGAGATAATCCTTGGGCAATTGCCAATAAAAACCACATTAAATTAGAAGAGCTTTTAAGGCTGAATGGTTTGAATGAGGAGTCTGCTAAAAGATTAAAACCAGGTGATAAGATTCGAATAAAATGAGAAGCATTAACAGTACTGTCGCTTATTTTATTTTGATAGCGGTCTTCCTCTATGGCATAGGGCTTGTAATGGTTTTCAATACCTCTTCGGCAGCTGTACTGGATAGCGGTGTAAATAGAAATCTATATATACCCCTCTTTAAGCAGGTGATATTTGGGGTAGGCGGTTTTTTTGGGGGGTGGTCTCTTTATAAGCTAGGTTATAAAAGAGTTTTGGCTCTTGCGCCAGCCCTCCTTGTTTTTTTTACCTTTCTTTTAATGTTGGTTTTTGTCCCCGGCATTGGGATGACAGCTAATGGTGCGAAGCGGTGGATAACGCTTTTAGGTATTTCTATGCAGCCATCGGAGTTTGTTAAATACATAATACCCCTCTTTTTTATTCATGAGGTTTTGAAATATGGTCAGGAGATAACCTTGAAAGAGTTCCTGCCTATCTTAGGAAAGATTGCAATTCCTCTTTTTTTGATTTTAATTGAACCGGATAATAGGACAACTATTATGATAGGAGGGACTCTTGTAGTCCTCTTTAGTATGTGTTCTATTCCTAAGCGCTTTTGGGTAACCCCTTTAATTATAGGCCTTTTAGGAGTTGGTTTTTTTGCAAGCACTAGGCCCTATGTAGCTGCAAGAATAAATGTTTATGTTAATCCAGAGCTTGATTTACGGGGGAAAGGGCATCAACCCTACCAATCAAAAATTGCACTAGGCTCTGGAGGCTGGACTGGAAAAGGGATTGGGCAAAGTTTACAAAAATTAAGCTATCTTCCTGAAGCGCAAAATGATTATATTGTCGCTATCTTGGGTGAAGAGATGGGTTTCCTCGGGATATTTGTTATAATTATCTGTTATATGACCCTGACTCTCCTAGGTATTAAGATTGCTTTTTTTACAGAGGATAAGGCAGGAAGTTATGTAGCAATGGCTATGATCGTGCTTATTAGTATACAGGCTTTTATTAATTTTGGCGTAGTTTCAGGATTATTACCTACTACAGGTCTTAATTTACCCCTCTTTAGCCAAGGGGGGAGCTCCTTGATAGTCAACTCTTGTGTTATAGGACTTATCCTTAGTATATGCCCAAAAAAATCATTATTGCAGTAGGTGGTTCGGGAGGACATCTCCTTCCCGCGCAGGTTCTAGCTTCTGAAATGAAGGCGGAGGTCTTGTTTGCAGGTGCAGGACTGGACGGAAATATTTTTTTTGATAAAAAAGGATCTTTTTTTAAAGAAATATCCTCGTCAAGTTCCCCTATAAAAGGCTCTTTTAATATTCTTAAAGGTGTAGCAGAGAGTTTCAAACTTTTTCGGGAATTTAAACCTGATATGGTGGTGGGTATAGGAAGTTGGCATAGTGCACCTGTACTACTGGCGGCTGTTATAAGACGTATACCTATCGTTCTCTATTCACCAGATACTGTACCGAGCCTTGTCACACGCTTGTTCGCTCCTTTTGCTAAGTGGACAGGGATCTCCTTTATAGATGCTTTGCGTTATATTAAAGGCCCCTCTAAGCTCGTAGCCTGGCCCCTTAGGAACGCAATTAAGCAGAGGCCTTCCAGGCAAGATGCTTTTATTTATTATGGTCTTGATCCTTCCCAAAAAACAGTACTTGTTTTTGGAGGCTCCCAAGGTGCTCAAACCCTTAATAGTCTCATTAAAAATGCATTAGCAGATTTACCTGTACAAGTAATACATTTATGTGGTCCTCATGAGGATGAAAAAAGCTTGCGCGCTTTTTATGGCTCTAGAGCTGTTGTTAAGTCTTATGAAACCCAGATGGGATTTGCCTGGAGTGCTGCAGATATAGTTATTTGTCGTAGCGGGGCATCCACCCTTGCAGAACAGTTTTATTACGCTGTGCCAGCTCTTTATATACCCTATCCATACGCAAGTGATAAGCACCAGCTTATTAATGCTTTATACGCAAAGACTATAGGTGGGGGTGAGGTTAGTGAAGAGTCTCGGATAGTGGGGGAGGAGCTCTCTCAGAAAATTAAAAATCTTTTAGAGAATCCTGAGCAATATAAGAGAGCCATAGAACGGCAGCGCCTAGTCTGTCCGCAATTAAGTTTATCAGAGGAAATAATGAAATGAGTCTTCAGGAAAAAGTACATTTTATTGGAATAGGGGGTATAGGAATGAGCGCGCTGGCCCGACTTATGCTCGATAAAGGCTGGATCGTAAGCGGTAGTGATAGGGGTGAGAGTGTTCTGTTGGAGGGCTTGTATAAAAAGGGAGCTACTATTTACAGTAATCACTCAGCAGAAAATGTGCCAACTGATGCGCTTGTTGTCTATAGTACAGCTATTAAAGAGGATAATCCTGAGTGGCAAAAGACACTGGTACTTCAACTGCCCAAAATGCATCGCTCAGAGCTTCTTAAAAAACTTGCTGAGAAGAAGAAGATGCTCGCAGTTACGGGAACTCATGGTAAAACAACAACATCTACTATGCTCGCAGCTCTTTTACAAGAAGCCGGATTAAAACCCTCTTATGCTCTAGGGGGTATTTATCTTAAAGATATGAGTAATGCAGAGTCAGGCCAGGGTGATTATTTTGTAATAGAAGCAGATGAGAGTGATGCCTCTTTTTTAAAATATAATCCCTATGGCGCCATTATTACTAACATAGATGATGATCATTTAGACTACTATGGTAGTTTTGAAAATCTTGAAAAAGCTTTTAAGATATTTATGGGACAGGTATTAGATACGTCTTGCCTTTTTTGGTGCTATGATAATCTGCCACTGCGTTATTTATATAAAAAAGGGGTCTCTTATGGTTTTGAAGAGGGGGCAGAATGCTTAGCAACTAATTTTCGCCCTAAAGGCTTTAAGAGCATTCTAGATATTACTTTTGAGGGTAAAGAGTATAAAGATGTAGAGATGAGGATGATTGGAAAAACCCTTTGTTTAAATGGAGTAGCTGTTTTTGGATTAGCTCTTCGTTTAGGTGTGGTTGAGGATTCTATAAGAAAGACGCTTAGTTCATTTACAGGGGTTCAAAGACGCCTTGAACATAAGCCTACCAAATCGCTAGATTATATGGTTTTGGATGATTATGGACATCATCCTACTGAAATTCGAGTTACACTTAAGGCTCTTAAAGAGGCTGTTGGAAGAAGGCGTCTTGTCGTGCTCTTTCAACCTCATCGCTATAGCCGTACTAAACTTTGCTATGAGAGCTTTAAAACGGCTTTTGAGGATGCCGATCTTCTGGTGCTTACGGATATATATGCTGCTGGGGAGATTCCTTTAGAGGGTATTTCTTCCGAAAATCTTGCTCGTGACATTTCTGTAAATTATTATAGCAAGGAAGATTTAGTTGCCTCCATAACACCTCTGTTGCAAAAAGGAGATGTTATTGTGACAATGGGTGCTGGAGATATTACAGAAATAAGTGAAGCGCTTCGCATACTTTTATGAGATCCTTTTGGAAAAAGCTTCTTCTTTCGATATTAATCGTGAATAGTTTAGCGGGTAGCGGTCTTTATATTTACTACATTTCTTTAAAAAGAAGACTTTCTGAATGGAATATAAGGCAGATTTTAGAAAGAGGCAAGGGGGAGCTTCCTCCAGGATTTTTAGCAGAGGCTCTTGGATTATCACAGGATGAGCCTGTACCTTGGGATAGATTTGATACAAATAAGGCTGAGAAAAAATTAGAAAGCTTTCCTTTTTTTAAAAAAGTGAGGGTGAGGAAGATTGAGCCCGATGCTGTTCTGATAGATTATGTATTAAGAATACCTGTTGCTAAAGTAGCCGATTTTATCAACTATGCTGTTGATAAAGAGGGGGTTATATTTCCTCTAGAGCCTTACTATAGCGCTAAAAGAGTTCCTTCAATTCGTTTCGGGGAAAAAGTCACTCAAAGAAAGGTACTGGAGGCCTTTTCCTTAATAGAGGAGATAAAAACAGTTGAATCCCCCCCCCGTATTTTGCTGATAGATCTGTCAGAGAGTGATTCAAATATACTTAAAAAAAAGCAAGTAGTTGTCCTCTTAGAGGAGCAATATTCTACCAATGATAAGATCAGAAAACAGCTTATTCTCTTACGATTATGTGCTAATAATCCTCTTGAGGCGATAGAGCGCTGGCAGAGAATAAGGTACTTCCTGAAAAACAGAGATAATGACTCCGCAGTATCTATTAAGGGCATTACAGTTGATCTACGCCATTTTGAAAAAGCGTATATATATTAAATATTAATTAGTTTGATTTTATTACATATATGTATTAATATGTATGTAATGAATATTACAGATCTTATGAGCCATGTACAATTCCCTACGCGTCTTGTATTAGAGGGGGGAGTTCTCCAAGGTAGGCCTTGTAAACTATCCCTTTGCGGTAAAAATTTGAATGCTAAGGAAGAGAATAAGAGAGTGTGGGGTGCTGTAAAAGAGGTATTTAAAAAAGCATTTGGCAAACAAGCATGCAAACGCATGATGGCTGAGTTATTTAAAGGTGAAAAAGAAAAAATCAAATTGGGTTGTCGTAGTTTATTTACTCGCGATGTGAGGCTGATGCTTTCAGAAGCACAGGAAGTACGAATGCAGGACGTAAATGCCTTATTTAGAGAGCTGAAGATGGGGATTTTTAATGATTTTCAGAGTAGCGGTGGGGCCAGGCAACAATTAAAGTTAGAGTATTTTCCTAATCCTGCTAAATTAGAAAGTCTGAAGGGGGCAATGGCCGAGGGGCTGAAGGAAGAACTCAGACATACTGAACTGATTGAAAATGTTGGGCCAGGACTATGGGATTTTTTTCATTCAGCCTTAACAGAAGAAAGAAATCAGCTGGGCAACATCCAAGGTAGTTCTGAGAAAATCAAAACATCATCAGGAGGTTTCATGGAGCGCATAACACCGCTACAAGGCTTACCCCTCCTCTTTCAATCTCGCTCGTTGAGAGAAGCAGATACTGAAGGTCGCATAAAGCTTCTCGAATTACCCGCGGTCCTAAGTAGTTGGAGAAATTACCACTATGCATTAGCTAAAGCTATAGCGTACAGAGAGATGGATCCAGGACATTTAATTAAGTCCCCCGAAGGTTATTATGAAGTCTATAGCAAGGTCGTTAAGGGGGGAATGGTTGCTTATGCCTTAAAAACGGCCACAGCGGCCATGAATTTACCACCGATTATACTCTTTCGTGGGACATTAACCGCTCTAGCAGGGCTACATAGCTTAGACTCAATACTAACAGATATAGACCCGACTATTGGCCAGACAGCTTACTACGTTGGCAAAGAGAAGCTGAAGGAACTTTTGAATGATCCTCGATTTATGGGTTCTGAAGGCACTACCGTATGTCTTCTAGGACATAGCCTTGGAGGTGTCCTTGCCCAGTATCTAGTAGCGGATTTAGCATCGGGGGCCATTAGCTCTAAGGTAACTAAAGTCAATTATTTTATTACTAATACAGCAGCAGCCCCTCTACAAATGGCGGATTCTTTTGCGAAAAGTATGAAAGCAGGTAATAAAGATATAACAGTCAGTGGGACTCTTATTCGTGAATCTAACGATCCGATCAATTCTGCAGGTGAAAGATTCTTAGGTCATGATTGTAAGGGGTCCTCAAGATTTAGGATAGAGTGCTTAAGTGTAGATACCGACATCGGAGATCCTCATTGCAGTCTAGTTTTGTTGGACAAAGAAACGCGGTGTAGAGTCATAGAGAGTGAGGGATTAGATAATTTCCTTGATAATACTCACAATCCTAAGCAGCGCATACTGGAGTTTTTTCGACGTTATATAGCTAGGCCTTTAATCTATTTATTCATTTGGCCTATACATCAGCTATATCTTTATTTTTTTGGTAAGCGCCCTATCCAAGAGTATAAGAATCCCTTGGAGAATTTAAGCTTTAGCGAATGGCAACAACAAACATCTTGAAATTCTAAGGCACCGCTCTCTTCAACATAATCAAAGACCTGGGGATCCTGGAGTTAATCAAACAAGGGCATCCCATGTGATACTCCTAGAATAGCAACTGGTTAAGGGAAAGAGGTCACTTAATTAGCATATAAAGTGAGCTTTATTTTACATAAATCAGACAAAGGATGATTTATGCAGCAAGACCCTTTAGAGCCTATTTACAGGTATTTGAAGAGAAGGTACTGTAAGCACCGGCTTCAGAAATAGCCTTAAGTGAAGAGACTTCCTGGTAGCGCAAAGAACGTTCCCCTTGAGAATTTCCTTTGAGAAGAACGGCTATTCGCTGCTTATTACTACGGGCTAGTAAGGCTTTATAAAAGCTTTGAAAAGAGCTATAGGTGAGATTTTCGGCAGCCCGAATCCGTTTATTCCTCCACTCAAAATCACCGTTGAAAGAAAAAGCCATGGACGATAGCTTTTGAGCTTTTTCAAGAGGACTCTTATCAGGGGTACTAAGCTCCTCGAGATAATTTTTTTTGAGTAGATCAAAGCGTGATTCATCAAGAGAGAATTGCTCAAGGAAAAGTTCGAAGCGGAAAAGAAGCTCTTCTGGATCATAAGTGGTAGATTGGGCAATAAATACCTCTGAGAGAAGGCCCATCTGGGAGAGGTTTATATTCTTAACAATATAACCTACTTGTTGAGATGTGCGCAGTTGAGAAAAAAATGGTTCGGAAAGGCTTCTTGTAAGAATAGCGAGGGCCGCATCTTTTTCAAGCGAATAACAGCCATCTTCTAGAATAAGTCCTGCAAAGTTACCCAGCTGAGAAATATTTAATGAAAAACGCAAGGGTCCCTTTGATAGCACAAAGAAGGCAGGATCATAAAGGTCAATTTGCGGAATTGTTTGGAGGATATTTTGAAGAGTGTTAGAGAGTTGGATAGCATCTTCTTTTATAATATTTCCAAGGATAAAGGCTTCTAAGGAGATATTACTGAAGATCTTCTCTAAATGCTTTTCAAAAAGAGGCAGCGTAAGCTTATGTAGGAGGACAATCTTTTTGTCAATAGCAACAGCCGATTTAGATAGGATTTGCTTGATAAGGGTCATTCCCTGGATATAGGGTGGCGCAGCCAGTGTATGTTGATAGTTTTGGAGTAAATCATTTTTAATAGTAGCAAATTCTTGTGGAGAAAGTGTGAGATTTTTAAGAGTAGATATAATTTTCTTTAGAAGTGTGGGCATGCTATTGCTAAAGCCATTTGTTTTTAATACAAAAGAACCCTCTTTTTCATCTAAGGAGATATCAAAGCCAACTTCTTGAGCCTGAAAAAAGGCAGGTTGAAGTTTATAATTGGAGGCTTGAATAATAAAATCGCGTAGAAGGCCAGCTTTTGGTCCCAGACTCATTGTCAGGTTAGGTCTAAGATTCAGGATAACAGCTATTGTCGGCGTCTTAAACTGATTATCGCTAACCCAATAAGTAATGCATCCTTTTTCATCATAAATCTTTTCCGGTAAAGAGCTGTTGGTAGTGCTGTCGATAAGAGATAATTTTTTAGGAATATAGGGATTTATAGTGGGAAGTAATACCTTCTGTAAGGGTTTTTTTTCAGTAGTTGGCTGGAAGGGAAGGATTTGATAGTGAGAACCAAACCAGCATTCAGTTTTATCATTTATTTTTTCCGGTGTAAGCAGGATAATATAGCTCTTATCCATAGTCATTGTTGAGAGAAGGTTCTCCATTTTTTCTGGGTTATATTCTGGGAGAAGGATATTATTCTGAGGATAAGTAGTAATATCCTCATCTAATATAGCAGCACCATCATGCATAACAGCTCGAAAGATATTTTGAGGAAATTGATAGAGATAAGAAAGCCTAGCTGCATCGTTTACTTGCCTAAAATAGGTTTCAGGAATACCTGAATGCTGAAACTGCTGTAGTAAAGCATAGAAGCTATCAATGATCTCTCCACTATTTTTTTCGCCGACTTCAGTTAAGGTGATCTTTACAAGGAAGGAAAGGCGATCATAGAGTTTACTCTCACTAGTATCAAGACTTGTAACAAAGCCTTTATCCTGTAAAGAGCGCAGAAAGGAGAAGGCAGAATGATCTTGAATTGCTTTTCCTAGTAACCGGATTTGATTATAGTATTTTTTATCAACATCGAAATAGAAGTAGAGAGCGTGTGAATCCTGGATAGACTCTACTTTAATAATTTTATCTGTATAAGAGGGAAGCAGGGAGTAGGGGATAGAGGGATGTTCAACTTTAAAACTTTTAATCAACGAAAAGTTTTTCAAAACCGTTTCTTTGATAAGATCAATGGGTAGAGGAGAGTAGATAACAAGTGTCATCTCATTGGCACTATAATGAGTCAGCCACCACTCTTTAAGATCCTTTGTGGTCGTCATAGAAAGAGTATCTAGATTACCTACTGTGAATCTACTCGTAGGACTTTCTGGGGCATTTAGAGCTTGGATAAGTCCCATAACGCGCCAATCGTCAGAACATAAGCAATTGCTATATTCGTGAGTAACGGCATGCATCTCTTTTTCCAAACTCTTTTGGCTGAAAAGAGGTGTTATAAAAAAATGAGAGAATTGATCTAGAGCTGTTAGAAAGGCATCATTGGAGATGGAGAACATATAGGCTGTACGATCATTATCAGTGAAGGCGTTCGTCTCTCCTCCATGTGTCGTAATAAAATTCCAATAGAGATTTTCATCAGGATATTTTTCTGTACCCATAAAAAGCATATGCTCTAAAAAGTGAGCCAGCCCTGGAAATTCTGTAGGTTCATCAAGGCTTCCTGCGCCAACAGTTAAAGAGGCCCCTGATTTATCTAGAAGATGATCCGTGATGACGATGACTTTCAGGCCATTTTCCAATTGAAATTTAGTAACTTCTCTTTGCTGAAGGGAGGGGGTGAGTATTTTGAGCTCATTTGTATCAGTAATAGGAGTAATTGCTTGCAGGACTGTAGTTGTATCAGTAATAGGAGTAATTGCTTGGAGGACTGTAGTGAATAGAAAAAAAAATATTACAAATTTCATAGTTTTTCCAAATAATGATATTGGGCTGCAACTTGCTCCCATATAGCCATCGCTATATTAGTACGTCTTTCATGTTTAGAGGAGGATTCGCCTCCAAGGGTCGTTAAAGAGCATTCAGGACCGAAATAAAGATGAACACGACTTTTTTGAAGAGGGCGCTTTTCTCCAATCTGGAGATCAACAGTTTCGGGTGGAGGGAGCATATCATAAGTCATTAAAGCAAAAGGAATAAAATGACAAGGATTCCCGCTTTTGAGTGACATTAAACGAAACATTTCCACACTATCGGGATCAAAAGAAGCCACTTGGAGCTTACCTTCAGCATTACGGCGATCTCGACCACCACTTGGAGCCACGTAAATACATTTACCACCTTCTCGAAGAAGAGCTCCCATCTGCCGCATGGTATGCGTATTATGTTCTTGTTTGTGTGTTTTTGTTGTAAGATCGATGTCAATATAGCGTCTAGAATAGATACAAAGAAGGTTACAGCCCATACTAAATGGGATAGCAAAAGGATCTGTAATAACCTTCTGACCTGCAATAAAAATGAGTTTTTCAATGATCGAGGGATGCGTTTTCTCTAAGAGACACCCCATAACTTGAGGGTCTATTTCTGTTTGATGATTAGATAAAAGTACCACATTTTCTTTTTTTGCGAGGGCTGTTTCAATTATTTGAAGGACATGCTCCCCTATAATACTCGAACCTTCTGCTATAAGAGGTTTTACAAAATCTTGGCCAAACTGCCAATAATCAAAGGGATCTCTAATGGCCTTATGGAAGGGTTCGAATGAATAGGGATTGAGGATCTGTTCCTGCAAAAGGTCTGAAAAAGTACTGAACCAGGAGTATAATTCTGTATCTGTTTTACCAGTAGCTTTTTGATAGTCCTTGTAAAACTCTTTGAGGATAGCAGCATTTTTTTCAGGAAAGCCTTTCTTTCTTATTTCTTCTAAAAACATTAGACCTCGATCTTTTTCCCATCAGTTCTGGAAACAAAATAATAGTCATTCATATGCAAAGTATCATCGGAGTTGATTTCTAAGTGCGCATTTGATTTTTCAGCTAAACAAATCCAATAATCCTTATCTTCTTTTGTTATATATTCGAAAAGAGAGGGGTGTACAAAGAGAGAAAGAGCGAATTTTTCTAAAAAAAGGATCACTTTTTTTAAGGAGCGTTCAATTTCAATAGAGATAGTCTCATGTGTTTTAATAACGCCTGAGCCTATGCAGTAAGGGCAACCTGTAAAAAGGGTTTGCTGGAGTGATTCACGACTTCTTTGACGAGTCATCTCTACAAGGCCAAATTCACTCATCCCCCCTAGGGTGCATTTAGCCGAATCATCCCTCATACAGTCTTTCATTTTTTCAAGAACACGTCTCTGGTTTTTACGAGAGCGCATATCGATAAAGTCGCAGATAACAAGGCCGCCAATATTGCGTATACGAAGCTGACGAGAGATTTCCTCAGCAGCTTCTATATTGATACGCACCAAGGTCTCCTCAACATCATTTGTATTTTTAGAACTGCGACCAGAGTTAACATCTATTGTGTGCATGGCTTCTGTATGGTCAAAAAAGAGGTAGCCGCCACTAGGCAGCCAAATTTTATGACGTAGGGCTTTTTCAAGATCCTTCTCGACATTAAAGCGCTCGAATAAAGGGGAAGAGTCTCTATACAGTTCAATTTTCACATCATGCTCTGTAGCATATTTTGAATAAAGACGTTTACAAAGCTGAAAGGTTTTATAATCATCAATTAGGATGCGGTCGAGTTTTTTATCGATAGCTGTCATAACCGCACGCTTAATGAGATCAGATTCGCACCATAAGCAGGAGGGACCCGTTGCTTTATTAAAGTTTTCCATGATCGACTGCCAAATTTTAAGAAGCTCGCCAGCTTCTTTTATAAGAATATCGGCTTCTACATCTGTACTGGCTGTACGACAAATAAGACCCATTTCCTGGGGCATTTCGAAAGCTCGGATGAGGTTCTTTAAGCGCTCACGAGAGCCTCTATCTTCAATTTTACGTGAAACACCTCTATGAGGGGAGCTTGGTAAAAGAACAAGGTAGCGTCCAGCAATGGAGACATTAGAGGTTAAGCGAGCACCTTTGGAACCAATAGGTTCTTTGACAACTTGAACAAGAACAGGCTGATCAATTTTCATGATCTCTTCGATGTTACTAGGGGTTTTTTTTGAACCCTCTTGCTGTTTGTCGTAGGCTAAATCAAAATCCATTTCAAACATATCTTCAAATTTCTTGGTGTTTTCCAAGATATCAGAGATATGGATAAAGCCGTTCTCACCTTCAGCGATATCGATAAAAGCAGACTGAATATTATGGAGAATATTGGTAACTTTACCACGGTAGATGTTACCTGTTAATTGACGAGATTTTTTACGTTCAACAACAAGATCGAATAATTGACCATTCTTAAGATGCGCATAGCGAATCTCTTTTGTTTCAATATTGAGAAGTATTTCTTGCATGGGATAACTTTTATGTAGGGAGCCTCAGAAAAATACAGATGTAGACTTTTTCGATTTCTCAACAAGCGTTATACCTTAAATTGTGTACGATCTAAAAGATGACTGATAATCTGGGCAAGTTTGGCTACTGATTGTAAACCCCTTATTATTAAAGGGCTTAATATCATTTATAAATTAGTAGGGATCATATCGTAAAAAGAGGATCTTTTCAAATCATTTTCGCTAAAATCTGGGTTTAAAAGTAAATTTCCATCAAGTGCTTCAGTTACATGGTGACTTCCACTTTTGATACGTCTTAAGGCTTTAAGATGGCCGAAGCATCCGAGTTTTTTTCCTATATCGTGACCCAGTGAGCGAATGTAGGTTCCTTTAGTGCAGCTTATTTCTAAGTCAAGTATTGGATAAGCATACTTTAAAAGAGTAATAAGTACAGTTACTTTACAAGGGGTTCTTTCTATTGTTATACCCTTACGAGCTAAGTCACATAGTTTTTTTCCCCCAACTTTTTTTGCTGAAAACATGGGGGGTACTTGCAAAATTGTACCTTGAAATGTGCTAATAACCAGCTGAAGATCTTCCAGTGTTGGTACAAGAGATGATTCTTCTGTAACAGCTCCTTCTTTATCGTAAGTTGTTGTTGCAGAGCCAAGTAAAACTGTTGTTTGATAGACCTTATCCTGACATAAGAAGAGATTGGAGAGCTTAGTAAAGTCTCTGCCAATTAAAAGGACCAGCAATCCTGTAGCCAGGGGATCTAGAGTGCCTGCGTGACCGATACAGCGTTCTTTAAAAACTCTACGGGCAGCTTGTACAAGGTCAAAGGATGTTTTGCCAGAAGGCTTATCTATAAGAAGTATGCCTTTCATGCATCTTCTTCAGTAAGCTTCCTCGTCGAGCGTTCTTGCGCAATTTGACGAATGAGATTATCAATATGCATCTGTTTTTCAACGCTACTATCTTCTATAAAGAGGAGTGTTGGAAAGTGACGTAAAACAATTTTTTTTGATGAGTTGACAGCTATAAAACCAGCAGCTGTATTAAGCGCTCTAACAGTCTTCTCCCGTTCATCATCGGATCCAACGATACTGATAGATACAGTGGCTTCCGAAAGGTCGGGAGTAATATTTACGCTTGTTACGGAAAAGAGGGGATGAACATGAGGGTTCTTCACTTCTCTTTTAATTACATCGGAGATCACTTCTTGTAAAAGGGAATTAAGTTTATCAGTTCTTTTAACAGCCATTATAACTCTTGCGTTAAGTACTCTATTTCATAGGCTTGAATATGATCACCTACCTGAATATCTTTAAATCCATCTAGGAGAACACCACATTCAAAGCCCTTCTTAACTTCACGTACGTCTTCTTTAACGCGTTTAAGAGAATTAATACCCCCTTTCCAGATAACATCTTTTCCTCGAATAACACGGTATTTGGAATTACGAAATAAGGATCCTTCTAATACCATACAGCCGGCAATAAGCCCAAGATGGGAAGCTTTAAAGACAGCAATGACTTCAGCTTCGCCAAGCTCTTTATCTTGTGGGATAGTGTCGAGCTGATCTGCAAGAATTTTTTTCACTTCATCTACTGCATGGTAAATGATATCAAAGAGATGTACTTGAAGGCCCATTTCTTTAACTAGAGGTTCAGCATGACTTGTAATCTGGGTATGAAATCCTATAATAATAGCGGAAGAGGCAGCAGCAAGTTCGACATCGGATTCGGATATTTCACCTACAGAGGCTGCAATAATATTCACATCAATTTTTGTAGAACGAATTTTTTCCAGGCATGTTTTTAAGGCTTCTAGGGAACCTTGTACATCTGCTTTAAGCACAAAGCGCGCCTCTTTTACGGAGGAGGAGGCTTTTTCCGCAAAGAGGTCCAAAGAGATACGTTTTTTCTGTTGGAAGCTATGCTGTCTGATGCCTTCATGACGTACTTTTGCAATGCTACGAGCTTCTTTTTCATTTTTAACAACAACAAATTCTTCGCCTGCTTCAGGGATTCCTGAAAGACCTGTAATTAAAACAGCTGTTGAGGGGCCGGCTTTATTTAAGCTTTCATTATCTCCACTTAACATTGTTTTAATACGACCAAAATGCTCACTAAAAACTACGGCATCACCCAAATTCAGTGTTCCATTTTGTACGAGAATCGTAGCACAAGGACCAAAGCCTTTATGCATTTGAGATTCTATGACAGTACCACGTGCACGAGCTTTTGGATTTGCTTTAAGTTCTAAAATATCGGATTGAAGTGCTAGCATTTCCATAAGTTCAGGAATACCCTGACCAGTTACAGCCGAACAATGGATACAAATAGTAGAACCACTCCAAGCCTCTACAACAAGCTCATGAGAGGCTAGTTGTTGATAGGCCTGATCAGGATTAAAGCCAGGTTTATCACATTTATTAAGAGCTATAACGATTGTGACACCTGCCTTTTTGGCTTGATTAAGTGCTTCAATTGTTTGTTGGCGCATGCCTTCGTCACCAGCGATAACTAATACAACGATATCTGTAACCTGTGCACCACGCTCTCTCATAGAAGAGAAAGCTTCATGACCTGGAGTATCTAAGATTGTAAGGGCACCTGTAGCTGTTGTGCAGCAGAAGGCACCGATATGTTGGGTAATGGAACCGGATTCACTAGCTGCGCGATTTGTTTTTCGAATAGCGTCAATCAAGGAAGTCTTGCCGTGGTCAACGTGGCCCATAAAGGTAATGATAGGAGCTCTAGTCTGAAGAAGGGAGGGCTCTGAAGAGGTAATTTCCTCTGCAATGGTTTGGCTTGTAACACGGATGCGTTCTTCTTCGGAGGTATCTATATTTATAGCGCAGCCAAATTCATTCCCGATAAGCTGAACCATTGTTTCATCATCTAAAATATCATTTAAGGTCATAACAAGACCCTGCATAAACAGTTTTGTAACAATCTGAGAGGCTTTCAGCTTCATTTCAACAGCAAGATCTTTAATAGAGATAGGTAATCTCAAGGATAAGAGGGTTGGCCGGATAATACTTTCTATTTCCTGATGCATGTGATGCTTAGAGGGTCTTCTTCTTCGCCAAGCTCCGCTATCCTCGCCAGAGAAGGAACCTTGTTTAGAACGGCCATCAAATTGTTTTTTTAAAGGCTTAACGTCATGAAACTCTTTAGCTTTACCTTTTTTACCTGGTTGCTCGGGCACATCTGTTTTACGGCCCTCTTTTTTAGGCCCCTTAGAAGGATCGGAGGGGGCTGCAGATGTTTGAACAGGTTTTTTATAATTGTCAGCTGTAGTTGTTTTTGAGGTAGGGTCCTTCTTTTCAGGGGCCTTCGGTTTTAGGAGGTCATTGATATGCTTACCTGTTGGACCAAGTTTCGGCGTAGCGATCACATTACTTGGTGGTGGGAGAACAGGAGTTGTTGTAGGTCTTGAATGCCTTAATGACTGTAGCGGAGCGGAAAAGGGCTTGCCTCGGCGTGCTTCATGGGGTCTTTGAGGTTGTAAGGTTACATTAGAGGAGGCCGCTGGCGGTTGAGCAGCAGGGGTTTTTATTTGGCTTGGTAAGGGGCCTGGTATCACAGTAGTGGTTTTTACTAGCATTGGTTGAACGGAAGACTCCTCTTGTAGCGCAATAGAAGTCTCTACAACTACTTTTTCACTCATAGTTTCTGCTTGCAGGGGTACAATTATAATAGGCTCGCACACATCCGGGCTCACCGGTAGTTCAATAGGGATCTCCATGGAGATAATATCTGTTTCTAGAAAAGAATCATTCACGGTTTTTTTAGTACGAGCTTTTACTCGTTTAGGTTCATCCTCAGGTAGAAGTAGAGGTTCTATAATAGGATCTACTAAAGAGGTTTTCGGCGCGATTTTTTTGGATTTAATTTGACCAATATTAAGCGCTTCAGCTAACTGAGTATTTTTAATGTTGAGTTTGAGATTTTTTGCCAAGGTGATTATATTCTCTTGTTGCTGAGGTTCTCTAAAATAGTATAAGCAGTATCTAAACTGATACCAGGTATTTTGGTAAGAGCCTCGACTGAAGCTATCAAAACTTTACGAGGCGTATCATAACCAGCTTCAATAAGGCCTTGCATGATCAGAGGGTTTATCATTTCCAAAAGGAGAGGGTCATCAAGAGAGGCATCATCGGAAGAAGCAAGCTCTGATTGTTGATTAGAGACCGCTGTCATATAATCTGTCATACGTTGTACTTCAAGATTATAACCGATAAGTTCTCCTGTTAGTCTCACATTTTGTCCTCTTTTACCTAGAACAATGGCATAGTCCGCATCATCAACAACTAGAGAAATACAAGGATTATCCTCATCTTCGCCGATGCTAATTTTACGAATTTCCACAGGAGTTAGAGCATTTTGTAAGATTTCGATAAGATCCCCTGCATAAGGAATAATATCGATTTTTTCGTTATTAAGTTCGCGGACAATATTTTTTATACGAGAGCCTCTCACACCCACGCAAGCCCCTACTGGATCAATCTTAATGTCACTAGTACGAACCAGTAATTTGGTACGATACCCAGCTTCACGCACGATACGCTCGACTGTTATGATGCCATCTTGAATTTCAGGAACTTCTTGTACAAATAATTGTTTAACAAATTCAGGGTCGCTGCGAGAGAGAATAACTTCTGCGCCACCATTTTCAGTTTCTTGTACTTCTAAAAGAAGGGCACGAACTTTATCACCGATTTGATAATACTCTGTTTTAGGATATTGCTTGCTGGGCATTAAGGCTTCTACCTTTCCCAGGTCTACGACAAGATTAATACCTCGAGAAAAACGCTTAACGGTCCCTGAAACAATTTCATGAACGCGATGACGATATTCTTCATAGATCACATTTTTTTCAGCTATGCGTAATTTTTGTCCGATGATTTGACGTGCCGTTTGTGCGGCAATACGACCAAAGTCTTTAGGCGTAATAGGCACATCGATAACTTGTCCAATTTGGCATTCAGGATCGAGAAGCTGAGCGGCTACTAAAGATATCTCATCAGATGGATCAGTAACGGTTTCAACTATTTCTCTTTCACTGGTAACTTCGATGTTACCACTTTTAGGATTAATATGAATAGTGGCGTTAGCAACACCCTGCAGGCTCTTTCTTGCAGCAGCCTGCAGTGAATCTTGTATAGCAGCAACGACAACGTCACGTTTAATACCTTTTTCTCTTTCCAAATATTCAAAGATCGCAACTAGGTCTTTGTTCATAAAAAACTTACATTTCCTTAAAGGTGCTTATAAAGCCACTTACTTTTTATTCTTTGCTGTAACTACGATGTCATCTTGATTTACATTGCCCTGATCAACGAGAAATTCTCTGATGGAAAGCGCAATTTTTTTATTCTCTGGGTCTAGTTTAATAACCTTAGCAGTTACTTTTATATCCTTTTGAATAACATCTTCCACTTTACCAAAAGGCTGGTCAGATAGCTCTGTAACGTGTATCAATGCTTCAATACCGTTATCTAACTCTACAAATGCCCCAAAAGCCGCTATTTTAGTTACTGTACCGTGGACAATAGAGCCCACAGGCATGGATTGTTCAATAGATTTCCAAGGGTTAGGAGAAAGTTGTTTAACACCCAGTGTAATTTTTTTGCTTTCTTTATCGACAGAAAGAATCTCAGCTTCTACTTTATCACCTTTTTTCAAGACTTCTGAAGGATGAGAGACTTTCTTAATCCAGCTTAGATCAGAAATATGGATAAGACCATCAATACCTGGTTCCAGCTCAACAAAAGCTCCATAATTGGTAAGATTACGGATTTCCACAGTCACTTTCATGCCAACTGGGTATTTTTTATCTACATTTTCCCAAGGGTTATGTTCAGTTTGTTTTAAGCCAAGAGAGATCTTGCCCTCTTCTTTTTGAATAGCTAGAACAATGGCACGAATATCCTGCCCCTTACTTACGACCTCACTTGGATCTGTAACATTTTTAACCCATGACATTTCAGAAACATGGATAAGCCCTTCAATACCTGGTTCAATTTCAATAAAAGCACCGTAAGGTACTAAGTTAACAATTTTACCTGAAACAAGAGTTCCTGGCGGATAACGTTTTTCGATTTCATCCCATGGATTAGATTCTTTTTGTTTAAGACCTAGTGCCACGCGGCCTTTTTCACGGTCAATACTGAGGATAGCAACCTCAATTTCCTGGCCAAGAGAAACCATTTCGGAGGGATGTTTAATACGTTTCCATGTCATATCTGTAATATGGAGAAGGCCGTCAATGCCATCGAGGTCTAGGAAGACACCAAAATCTGTGATATTCTTAACGATACCTTTTCTTACTTCACCTTCACGAATCATTTCTAGAAGATCGGTCTTTTTAGAGATGCGTTCAGCTTCAAGAAGTTCACGGCGAGATACAACAACGTTCTTACGTTCAATGTTGATTTTTAGAATTTTGAATTCATATGTTTTGCCGAGGTACTCATCAAGATTTTTAATACGTTTATTGTCAATTTGAGATCCTGGAAGGAATGCTTCCATACCAATATCCACCATAAGACCACCCTTAACTTTACGGATGATTTTACCTGTTACGATAGAACCTTCTTCACAGTTTTGGATAATATTTTCCCATTGACGGTGACGTTCTGCTTTTTCACGAGAGAGAACGATTTGTCCAGCGGAGTCTTCAGCCTGATCAAGAAAAACTTCTACTTCGTTACCTAGATAGAGTTCTGAAGGATCTGAAAATTCAGAGATTGGTACTAGACCTTCTGATTTTAGGCCAACATCAACGACAACAAAGTCTTTTGTGAGTTCAGCTATACGGCCTTTGAGCATAGATGCTGAAGGTGAAGAATTGTTACGTGCTAGGATTCCTGATTGTAAGAGAGCTTGAAAAGTCTCTGCGTCCGATTGAACAAAAGGAATGTCATCTAAAAGATTTTCTGTGCTCCAGCCGCGCTTTCCATTTTTTGACATTGTTAAGATTTCTCCGAAATTTTACTTATGATTTAAATAGGTTATCAAAGAAGAAATTAAAAAGGCAAATGATTCCTCAGGATAAGGAGGCTCTTTCTTATTCGGAATAAGTAACAGAGGAGGAAGCTGTTTCAAAAACAGTAACGGAAGAGAGTCTTAATATATTGGTTTTTAGCTTCTTGTATATCCATTCAGCAATAAATTCTGCAGTAGGGGAGTCTGTTTCTAAGGTTTCATTAAGGAAATGATGATCGAGATACTGATCTATAAAGGACTGAACTTCATCTTTAAGAATGGCAAAATCGATAACCATATTTGTAGATGAGCCACTTGTATGCAGAAGTTCGGACTTCAGGCGGATAATGAGGATATAACTGTGACCGTGCAGTCTATGACAAACTCCATCATGGTGCATTAGTTGATGAGCGGCGTGGAATTTAAAGTGTTTTTCTATTTCAAACATAAGATCGCTATATATAATAGTGCTTTGAGTGTTTAGTTTACAAGGATTCTGCTATGAGGACGTTGGTAATGAAGTTTGGGGGGGCAAGCGTTTCTTCGACTGCACAATTTATCCGGATAGCACAGATCATTGGGGAGAGAGCTAAAGATTTTGAGCGTCTTGTTGTGGTTGTTAGCGCTATGGGTAATACAACAGATGATCTTCTTAAGATGGCTTACGAAGTTAATGATTCTCCTCCAAAAAGAGAACTGGATATGCTGATCACTGTAGGAGAGCGTATTAGCTGTTCCCTTTTAGCAATGGCTTTAGAAAAAATGGGTCTGGCAGCCATTAGCTTTACAGGCTCACAGTCGGGTGTCATTACTTCTGATAAACACAATGAGGCGCGTGTTATCGAGGTTAGACCTCACCGATTATTTCCCCATATAGATAAGGGTAGGGTGGTGGTTGTGGCAGGTTTTCAGGGTGTAAGTAGACAGGGGGAAATTACCACTTTAGGCCGAGGAGGTTCAGATACAACGGCTGTTGCTTTGGCAGTAGCACTGGGTGCGGAGAGGGTTGAATTCTTTAAGGATGTTCCAGGTATTTACGCAGAAGATCCAAAGATTAATCCATTTGCCCACCTCTATAAGGAGCTGACACATGAGGAGGCTCTAAGTATAATTAAAGGCAGTCAGCACCAGGTGCTTCATGAACGTTCAATAATAATGGCTCAAAAAAATGGATTATCTTTGCATATATTATGTTTTAAAAAGGGTTTGGAAAAGGAAAAAAGTCCAGGAACTTTCATTAGCGGTTCCTTAAAAAGAGATAGAGCCCCTATTTACGAAGAAGCTCAATGAGTGCACTGCTTTCGCTGATTAGACCTTTTACAGGCTCAAAAGAGTTTGTAAGAAATATTATTCAAGTACTGCTTGCTGAAAGCCGGATAGTTACAAAAGAAGAGCTGCAGCGTTTATTAAAAGAGAGTCGGCCGCTAATCTCCATCAAATCACCTTATAAAGCTCCCGGCTTTCTATCAGTTAACATTATGAGCCTAAGTCACTTAGGTTCTTTAAAATTTATTATTGAGATAGTGACAGAATTTCTGGTCCCAGGTAAAAAGCTCTCCATACTCTCTATTAATGCAGCTGACTTTCATTTTAATGGAATATCAGACAATTTTTATACGGCGCTAGGGTTAGTGATAAACATAGAGCATGAAGCAGATTTAGAAGTTATTAATCAGCAGAAGGTTATTCTTGAAAGTCAACTTCGTCTAGGGCTTAGCTCTTCTTATCACGCCCTACGTATCTTAGAGATGAAAGAGCTGCTTCAAGATAAGAGAACACTTCTTATTTATGAGAGAATGGAGCGACTTATTCGTCAAGGGCATTTTGATAAGCGTTTAATTGCAGAAATGCAACAGTTTTTAGTAATGACAACAGAAGCTTTTCGTCTTAAAAGAACCCTTCTACATCTTAACCGTCTTATTTGTCTGATCTACGTATTTAAGAGAAACATGGAAAAGGCTCATTTAGAAAGCCCTTTAGGGCGCCTATGTTTCATTAAAGTTATGAGGTGCAAGGTTGTAAGCAATGACAAGCAGATTCCAGTTATAGGCGTTTTACTTGCTGTGAATCTTATTGCCGCACAAGAGATATTCGAGGGAACTAATCTTTGTAAAGCAGTAGAGAGTGTAGTCCCGGGGCTTCGTGTAAAAAGAGCTTCTCTTTTATCTATTTTTACAGGTCAGAGTGATATTAAGATTCTCTATGCGGAATTTACAAAATCAGACGAGAAAAGTTTTGTTAAGGAAGATCTTACCAAATTACGCAAAGGACTCCATGAAGCTATTATGAACCAATTAGAAGAATTTCTTCATCCTATTTTCATGCCGCACAATGAGGAAGAGATTATTCGTAATATGGTTACACTTTCGAAGCAACTGCGTTATGTAAAAGATATTCCACAAGTAATTATCACTTTTAAGGAGCACACCAGCCGGGAGATTTCTTTCACAGTTATTCTTGTAAGAGTTTTTAAAAAGGAGGCTCTACCTATTGAGAAGCTCTTTCAAGGCTCAACGGCCGAATTTGTTAAAGAACGGATAAAAAATGTTGGTTTTATACGCAAAAAGCATCCAAAAGAGGGGGTGGTTTTTTATTTACATCTGAGAAAAACAAATTTTATAAGACAAGATCACTCACTAGATCTTTATAAAGCTAGGCAATGGGTATTAGATGAAATTATAGCATGTGTCGGTCAGATTCGTGATTATAATGGGGGAATGCTGGCTAAACAAAGGGAAGTCTTTGAGCATATAAAAAGTGTACTTGGGGATATGACGGGAAAAGAAGAATTTTTACTTGAAAACTTCTTCTATATGATTACGCCAGTTATCATGAAAAGTTTATTAGATTATTGTATAATTATAAAATGGTTTAGATTTTTTATTACTTCTTTAGAAGGGGCTTCTACAGAAAAATTATACGAAAAAGAGGAGGGAGGGATTTTATTAATCGCTATTAGAAGCCCTAAAAAAACACGAATGGCCTCTCTTTATACAAGCATTCTCGACGCAAATCTCCATGGGACTAACTTTGCCAGTCTTCTCTTAAAACATGAAGGAGAGTATATAATCTCTCTGATTTATCGCTTTCAACATGAGGTAGAAAAAATGCAATGGCGAGAAGATATTGTACATCTTTTCGGAAGTTGTTAAAATAAAGCCATGATTATAGCTGCTTCTATTTTAGCCGCGGATTTTGCCAAATTGGGTGAGGAAGCCAAAAGAGCAGAAGATGCAGGTGCTGACCATCTCCATATAGATGTTATGGATGGTCATTTTGTTAAGAATTTAACTTTTGGTCCCGCCACTGTAGCTGCTATGAAACGTTCATGTAGTCTTTTCCTCGACGTACATCTAATGATTTATACACCTTATGATTATATAGAGAAATTTGTGGAAGCAGGTGCGGATCAAATTACTTTTCACTTTGAAGCGACAGAAGATGTTATAGAAACAATTGATTTTATTCATAGGTGTGGGATTAAAGCCGGCCTGGCTTTTTGCTCGGAAACTTCGGAAAGTATGATCGTTAAATATATTGATAAAGTGGATAATTTACTACTCATGACAGTAGATCCTGGCTATGGCGGTCAGAAATTTATACCAGAAGTTATAGATAAAGTACGTTTTGTGCGTGCTTTATCTGATGAAGTGGTAATCCAGGTAGATGGGGGTGTTAACTTAGAAACCGCTAGTGAGTCAATAAAGGCTGGGGCAGATGCTCTAGTTGCAGGAACCTATATCTACGATCATGCGAATATGAAACAGGCAATATACGAGCTACGTAGACTCGGGTATTGACTTTTACGAACCCTCTAACATATTGTTAAAAAGCTATGGCAACAAGTAATCACATAACTCCTGGAATGACAATTTCTCTCGGGGGCAAGATTTACAGAGTAGAATCATCTGTTAAAGTCGCAGTCGCTAAAGGAACGCCCTTTATTCGCACTAAATTACGCGACTTGACAACGAATGATGTTATAGAAAAAAACTTTAAATTAGATCAGTCTATAAAAGACATTTCTTTAACAGAGAAGCGTCTGGAATTTCTCTATATAGAAGGCAAGGATTATCTTTTCCTTGATATTGGTAATTTAGAACATGTGCTTGTACCAAAAGAAATTATCAGTGATTATTCCGAATTCTTAAAAGAAGGCATCGAAATTAAGGCGACTTTTTATGGCGATGCTGTGTATACAGTAGAACTACCTCAATTTCTAGAGATTATGATTGCGAAATTGATAATTAAAGAGTGCAGAAAAGGTGCTAAGCACCCGCAACCAACCACTACTAAAACAGCTATTTTAGAAACGGGGGCACAGATTGAAGTGCCGCTCTTTGTGGAAACAGGTGATATTATTAAGATTGATACGAAAACACGAGAATTTATCCAACGTGTGTAAAGAAAGGGTACTTTAATGGATGCGAAACAGATTAAAGAACTAATGGCTGCTATGGCCCGGATCGGAATTGATAAAATGCTCTGGAAGCAAGAAGGAGATTTCGAAATAAGTCTAGAAAGACACCCGGAATCTCATCCGCATATTACTCATTATAATCATCCTCAGGCGACTTTTACGTCACCCCCCTCCTTCGAGCAAGATTATCAAAGACCTTTACCTCCTGCAAGAGGGATAGAAGAAATAAAACCAGCAAATGAAGAGCCTGGTTTTTTTGTGACATCACCTATGGTAGGAACCTTTTATGGATCACCTTCACCTGAGGATCCTCAGTTTATTAAAGTAGGGGATGTTATTAATGCAAATACCGTCGTTTGTATTATCGAGGCCATGAAGGTAATGAATGAAATTAGAACAAGTGTTGTAGGTACTGTAGCGGAAGTCATGGTAAGTAATGGCTCGCCAGTTGATTTTGGTGCTAAACTCTTTCGTGTTGTATAACATATGCAAAAAGTTCTGATAGCCAATCGCGGTGAAATTGCCGTGCGTGTAATTCGGGCGTGTCATGACATGGGTCTTAAAACAGTTGCTATTTATAGCCAAGCAGATAGTGAAGCCCTACATGTGCTGCACGCCGACGAGGCAGTCTGTATCGGAGAAGCCCCCTCTTCTAAATCTTATCTGAAGATAGCTAGTATTTTAGCAGCCTGTGAAGTAACCGGTGCCGATGCAGTTCATCCAGGCTATGGATTCCTAAGCGAGAATGCTAACTTTGCCTCTATTTGTGAAAGTTGTGGTTTGAATTTTATTGGACCATCACCAAGTGCTATCTCATTACTTGGAGATAAGTCAGAGGCTAAGGCTACTGCTAAGCGCGCTAAGTGTCCTGTTATTCCAGGCTCTGAAGGGACTGTGAGAGATCTTGGAACAGCTCTTGAAGAAGCGAAGAAAGTCGGATACCCTGTTTTTATTAAGGCAGTTAGCGGTGGGGGTGGTAAAGGTATTCGTATTGCTGAGACGGAGGAAGATTTTGCCAAGCAATTTAATGCAGCCCGTCAGGAAGCTGAAGCATCTTTTGGTAATCCCGATGTATATCTAGAAAAAATGATTGTTAATCCTCGTCATATTGAAGTACAGATTATTGGAGATAAGAATGGCAATTATATCCATTTAGGGGAAAGGGATTGTTCTATTCAAAGACGGCGTCAAAAGTTGATAGAGGAGGCCCCGAGTGCTATTTTGCCTTTAAAACTACGCAAAAAAATGGGGCAGGCGGCTATAAATATTGCTAAAACAGCCAAATATTTTTCTGTAGGAACCGTCGAATTTTTACTGGATAAGGATCTCAATTTCTATTTTATGGAAATGAATACGCGAATTCAGGTTGAGCATACTGTTACAGAAGAGCTTACAGGTATTGATATTGTGGCAGAGCAGCTGCATGTTGCAAGGGGAGGGGATCTGCGTTTTAAGCAAAAAGATATCCAGTTCTCAGGGCATGTCATTCAATTTCGTATTAATGCCGAAAACCCTTCTAATAATTTCGCCCCAAGTCCAGGACGCTTAGATTATTATCTACCCCCAGGCGGCCCTCATGTGCGCGTCGATAGTGCCTGCTATTCAGCTTACGTGATCCCCCCCTATTATGACTCTATGATAGCTAAAGTGATTGTCAGAGGAAAAGATCGTGCAGAAGCAATTGCAAGAGGTAGACGGGCCTTAAGAGAGTTTCACATTGGGGGCGTACACACAACAATTCCTTTTCACCTCTATATGATGGAAGATGAGTGTTATCTGAAGAATGATTATGACTTAGCCTATATTGATACCATGATCGCCAAAGGCTGTGACTTCCGTTTAGAAAATGAATAAGTATTTAGAACTTATAGCATTTAAACATACCCTTTTTGGGCTGCCTATCGCTCTGCTTGCCTGTTTTTTAGCACCTGTACCTCTTTCTTATCTGAAGCTTGTAGGCATTATTATAGCCTTCACTGCCGTACGTGCAGCCGGCATGGCTCTTAACCGTCTCTTTGATGAGGCTGTTGATAGAAAAAATCCCCGTACAGCCCTGAGGGCACTCCCCCAAGGTCTTATTACCCGTAAAGAGGTTAGGACCATGGCTTTTATTTTACTCGCCATCTTTTTAATTACCTGCTGCTTTTTCCCATTCGGAGTACTTATTCTGTCACCTGTGATTATAACACTTCTCTTTTTTTATTCGTTAGCTAAGAGGGGAACTCCTGCTTGTCATTTTATTCTGGGGGCTATTGAATTTTTTGCCCCTTTCTGTGGTTGGTGGGTTTATACAGGTAATGTGAGTATAACAGCATATCTTCTTGGTTTTGGTATTTGCTTCTGGATCACAGGCATTGATCTTATATATGCATTGCAAGATATAGTCTTTGACAGGACTTATGGGATCTTTAGTTATCCAGCTATTTATGGACAGAGAGCGGCACTTCTCCTATCAAGAGCTCTGCATATTCTGACAATTATCTCACTTTCCCTTGCCGGACTGACTATTCATGCTACCTGGCCTTATTTCTTTTCAATTCTCGTTATCGCCTGTTTCCTTTTTCTCCAACACATCCAAGTTGCAAACCCTAAAGTCTTTTTTCGCTATAATTCAGCTATATCCCTCTGCCTGCTTACAGGTTCGCTAATTTCTTGAAAAAAAAGAGCTAAGATGCAACTCTCTTGACTATGAATATTATAGTTGGGATATCAGGAGCCTCCGGCATTGTTCTAGCTATTAAAACAATTAAAAGTTTAATAGCTGCAGGATATGGTATTGATTTGGTTATTACAGGTGCCGCTCTTGCAACAGCTAAACAGGAGCTTAATCTCAGTACCCCCAAAAAAATACTAGCAGAGCTCTCATCCGATAATATTAGGATCCACTCGCTATATGATTTTACAGCAGCGATTGCGAGCGGCTCCTACCATACTGAAGGAATGATCATAGTGCCTTGCAGTATGTCAACTCTTGCAGCAGTTGCAATAGGGCTATCTGATAACTTACTGCGCCGTGCAGCGGATGTATGCCTTAAAGAAAGGCGTCCCCTAACACTGGTGCCAAGAGAAACCCCTTTGTCAGCTATACATTTACGCCATATGCTTACGCTTACGGAAATGGGCGCCCATATAGTAGCTCCTATGCCAGCCTGGTATAATCTGCCAAAAACACTTTCAGAGGTGGAAGATTTTATAGTAGGGAAAGTGTTGGATAGTTTGAAGATAAAGCATCAGCTTTATCCCGTTTGGCCATTGTAACCTGACCCCTCTATATCTTAAGTATTCTTACTGGGCAAAACATGTAAGGGACGCTTGCGACGAACAGGTACATTAATGCGGCCATTAATGACTTCATGAAGGTTTTCTATGGCCATAAAAGCACCGGGATCTTCACGGTGAACGACCTCTTTGAGTTCGGCTAATTGAAGGCGCTCAGCAATGACATAAAGGATTTCTTGATCTTTATTGGAGAAACCTCCCCGGCCGTAGAGTACAGTCAGGCCAATACCGAGTTCTGTCATAACAGCTTTAGATATTTGCTTAGGCGCTGACGATACAATGATAACCGATTTAGTCTCGTCAAGGCCGACGATAACAGTATCCATGATTTTACAGGCGACAATATATACCATCATAGATTGCAGTGCAGTGTGCCAATCACGATAGATAAAGCCCGAAGCTATGAATATAAAAGCATTAATAAAAAGGATCACTTGGCCAACAGTAAATCCTTTACGACGATTCATGATGATTGCTAAAATTTCCACACCGTCAAGTGAAGCGCCTTTACGAATAACAAGACCGCTACCTGCACCTATAATAACGCCACCAAGAAAGATAACCTCAAGAGTTTCTCCTTTAAAGGGGGGGGCATTATCAAGTAACACAACAGATACACCGAAGAGGATAACGGCGATGAACATCATAAAGACAAAATGTTTACCAATCTGTTTAAAACCCAGGAAAAGAAAGGGAATATTAAGTATTAGGTAGAAGAGAGGAAGGTATTTAGCGCCTACAAGATAGGATCCTATCATAGCAATGCCTACTATACCGCCGTCAATTAGATGATTAGGTACTAAAAATATCTTTACACCGATAGCTGCTAGAACAGATCCGATAATTAGCCAAAAGTAGGTGTTAATATAAAATAAAAAAGATCTGGAATGAGCTTGATGGGGCATTGATATACAGACTCCCTAGGTTACAGGGCATTTTTATAAATGCTCTGAAGTGGATAATCCTCTATAGAGGTATTTATTGGGAATTTTTTAAATAAAACATGAATTATAATATAAACGCGGGAGACGGGATTTGAACCCGCAACTTCCGGCGTGACAGGCCGGTGCTCTAACCAATTGAACTACTCCCGCAAATTGTTGGGCGCAACAGGACTCGAACCTATGACCACCTGTGTGTAAGACAGGAGCTCTACCAACTGAGCTATACGCCCTAATAAAAGTACGCGAAGAGCATAGACTTTAAGCGAGTTTTTCACAAGCCTCAATTACCATTTTCTGAGGTTTTTTTTACTTCTTCTTGCGTGCCTATTTGTTCGTGATCTGTTCGTGAACATTTAAAGGCCTCCTAAAAGCCTCAAGGGGCTTTAATCCTTTAAAGCTACTATGCGATCTATGCTAATTGTAATCGATACACTATTTTTTAATTGCATCTTAAATAAGGTAATAGTATCACCAAATTGTATTGAATGAGGGAGTATTATTACTAATAGCAGTGGATCGGGTAGTTTGTTCGGAACGTAGTATCGTATTGAATACCGTATTATGTAGGGTCACTTTAAATTGTTTTATTAAATCTTATTTTCTTTGCTTTTTATAACACAAATTAAAAATAATGAAACCAAAATATAAAAAATTAATATTAATAATTGCGGTTGTACTAACAGTTTTATTTGTTTTATACAATTTTTCAGGAAGATCATATAAATTCGGCGAAAAAATTGGTTCATTTAACGGTGTTCAATTGTATTCAAATCAACGTGATGAAACCAATTGTAAAGACACCTATTATTATAAGGGCGTTTATACAGGTGTCAAGTGGCAATGCGTTGAATTTGTTAGACGATATTTAATTATAAAAGAAGGCGTGACATTTAGCGATGTTACAAGTGCGTATGAAATACCTAATGCTCAGTTTACAACATTGAATGGCACGCCTATTCAGACTACAAGGGATCTTGAAGTAGGCAGTATTATTGTCTGGCTGAAGAGTTATGAAAACAATTTACCCCATGGTCATGTAGCAATTGTTAGTTCGATAACTCCTTTGGGGATCACGGTTGTCGAACAGAATTATATTGATGAAAAATTACCTCGATTTATTAAGACAGATGAACTACAAAATCTTACGATTCTCAGCTTGCCAAATTAAAATAAGTATTTAATAATATATGACCAATACTCTAACTAATTGAGTTATATGAGCCTATATAAAGGACTTCTACCATGCGATGGCGTAGAGCCTCTAAGTCAGCCTTCCAGACCAGTTTCTCCATAAGCCCAGTCTCTTAGAGCTCTTCTGCACAACTCAAAAGCTTGCACGCTTATCTCTGTCTTAGAGAAGGCCTGGATAACCAGAAGCCAATGTCGTTTAAAAAATTCCCCTTGGCCAGATAACCTGAGTAGGGCCTTGCGAAAAGTTTCTGAAAAGCAACCTCATAATATTACAGTCTCTCAAGGGGTAAAACCCGAAAATGAGGTTTTACATCTCATGGAGTCCTTAAGGCTTAATTCTATCCTCCTGAAAGTTCTATCGAATTAGTCTCTGCAGGAGACCTGAAGAACTAGGCTTCCCTTGATACGACCAGCTTTAAGTTCAGTAATAGCTTCGTTCGCCTTAGAAAGAGGGTAGACCGTGATAAGCGGATAGATCTTGGCTGCAGAGACAACTTTAAAGTAGTCGTGGCCATCTTGACGTGTCAGATTAGCTGTAGAGGTAAGTGTGCGCTCTCCCCATAGAAGGTCATAGGAAAAAGAAGGGATTTGGGACATGTGGATCCCTCCGAGTACTACGGTGCCCCCTTTGCGAATAGCCTTAAGAGATAGCGGCACAAGCTCCCCAATAGGTGCAAAAATGATAGCCGCATCTAAAAGAAGTGGGGGTAGTGTAGAGCAGTCTCCAGCCCAAGTCGCGCCCAGATCAATAGCCAGTTGTTGAGAAATAAGGTTACCCTCTTTCGTGAAGGCATATATTCGTTTATTCATGCTGAGAGCTGTTTGGATAAGAAGAGAAGCAGAAGATCCAAAGCCATAAAAACCAATGGTTTCAGCAAAGAGTACTTTATGAAGACTACGAAAACCGACCATGCCTGCACAAAGAAGTGGAGCTACATGTAAGTCATCAAATTTTTCAGGAAGAGAAAAGCAATAACGACTATCGCAAACAGCATATTCAGCATAGCCACCGGATGTAGTATAACCTGTAAAAAGGGGCCGGTCACAGAGATTTTCTTGGCTGTTTTTACAAAAATAGCACTGCTGACATGTTTTTCCAAGCCATGCAATTCCGATCCGTTCCCCTTTTTTAAAACCAGTAACATCTTTTCCCCAAGAGACAATATCACCTACAATTTGGTGGCCAGGAATGAGTGGTAATTCTGGATTTATAAGATCGCCTTCAAAAATATGCAAATCAGTACGGCAGACACCGCAGGCATAGACTTTAATAAGTATTTGATGGGAGCTGGGTATAGGTATAGGTAACTCTTCATAGATTAGGGGCTGGCCCTTATTTTTGAATACCATGGCTTTCACAAGAAAGAAACCGCACCCGTTCTTAGATCATATATGGCACCTTTAACTTGTAGTTGACCTGACTCTAAAAGCTCCTTAAGAAGGGGCAACTCTTTGATCTCTTTTTCTACATAGAGCACATTGCTTTGAACAGCTTCATGGAGGGTAGTGGCATTTTTAATCGCAGGTTTAATATGTTCCTCAAGTGCGGGGAATCCTGCAGTATTCCCAGATAGGACAGCTTGGATTGCACCACATTGATCATGTCCTAAAATAACAATTAATTTGGCGTGTAAAGCTAAGACGCCGAAGAGCAAGCTTTCTCGGCCTAAATCACCTAAACAGTTGCCTGCGACTCGAATGATGAAAAGATCAGCTATACCTTGATCAAAGATGATTTCGGGGCTTACTCTTGAATCAGAACAGCCTAAAATAATGGCAAAAGGTTCTTGAATAAAGCTGGTTGCTTCGCGCCTTTCAAGACTGCGATTGGGATGTTCAAGAGTATTGTTAACGTAGCGTTCATTCCCCTTTTTGAGCTGCTCAAGAGGGGTGCAGGCCCAAAGTTCGGAGCCAAAATAGGAGAGATAGGTTATGATCGCAAAAACTATATATAAAAGTTTAATTCTCATAAATCAGAAGCTAGCTAATCCTGCTTTTTATGTAAAATAAAAAATAATAACATGAATGGATTAGGGATAATCGACTGTGTGAAGGGCCCTGATGTATATAAAAGGCTGTGCGCGAGAGGCACACACAGGTAAGTGAGTACCCGCATTTCTAACGCAGTGATATTTTGAGTTGCTACGCCTTAATACACCCTGATAAGTTGCTCATAGAACGCCAGGCTAGAAGCCCAAGGGTGCTCGCGGATCTACCGGCATAATAAAAAACTACCTTTAAATCAGAATAGCAAAAGGGTGTTATCTAGTAAAAACGATGAAGTTATATCTATATTATAAGGATAAGCAAAAGATCTTCTAAATATATAGAGATTTTTATGTGCTAGGTACGCTAGAAAAAGGATATGAAAACACAATCCTCTGCACCCCTTTGCTTCACGGTTTTTAACGATTACTTAGGATTTGCTCTTACTCTAACGATATTTGCACCTTTGATTCTTAGTAATCATTTTATAGGGGAGATGGCCTTTAAAGAGCGTTCATTTATTTTGGGCCTTCTATTGGCTTCCTACCCTCTAATGCAATTTTTTAGCGCTCCTTTTATTGGAGGCCTATCAGACCGCTATGGTAGAAAACCCTTACTAATGGTGACAATCTTCATCTCCATGCTTTGCTATGTTTTAGGAGGTTTGGCTATTATCAACCACAGTCTGGTATTGCTTTTTATGGCCCGTATCTTCGGCGGAGTGGTTGCCGGCAATGTAACAGCTGCACAGGCAGCTATTGCAGATATGAGTAATTTTGATAATAAGACGCGCAATATGGCGTATTTAACCTCAGCTGTGGGGATAGGTTTTATCGCGGGTGCTGTTGTAGGAGGTAAATTAACTGAATACGGTTTTGCGACACCTTTTTGGTTTGTAGCTAGTCTATTTTTCTTGAATTTTCTACAGGTTCTTATTTTCTTTAAGGAGACTCGCGTTATCCAACTGTCGATGACATCTTTTAGACTGACTGAACATATTAGTCGGACTGTGAAGACTATTCGCTTAATAGAGCTTCGGCCCTATTTTATGATTTTTTTCCTCTCTGCCATAGCCATCAATTTCTTCATCCAGTTTGGGGGAGCGTTCCTTAAGGTAAAGTTCTTTCTTGGAGCACCTCAGATTGGGGATTATTACGGCCTTATTATTATGGGCTTTCTTTTATCTACACTCTTTCTTATTAGATTTTTTTCTAAGCACTTTGATATAAAAAATTTAGCAACGATTACTTTATTAGGTATGGCTTTTTTAGTAGCAACAATTGCGCTTCTAGGCAGCCCTATTTGGCTGTATCTGCCTTTTTTTCTTTATGGTATTGGCAATGGTCTTTTCAACGCCTCTATCTATCCGATGGTATCTAATGCAGCTGAGAAAGAAGATCAAGGTAAAGCCTTTGGCGTCCTTGTATCTATTAATTCCTTTGCACAAGTTTTTGCTCCAGCTGTTTCGGGGCTTCTTTTTGCTTATCATCCCGATATTCCACTTCTCTTTGGAAGCCTTATTTTCTTTATCACCGGTATAATCTCCCTTTGTACCTTTTCTTTTATTCTGAGAGGTCATAAAAGCTAGATGAAAGAACTATAAAAAATGCAGCAAGATTTTTTAATGGGAGCTATTGTTTCTGGAAAGACAAGTAGTTGTTATTTTAGAGCAAGCAGGGCGATGAGCTCTCCATTTACAAGAGAGCTATGGAATCTTTAGTAATTAAGTGCAGCAGCCTATTTTACATAAAAGCCTGTACATATAGGTATGCAGTTGAGCCAGAAGTTATAAAGAGACCTCTTTTTTTACCGCTTACTTTGAATGAAGGGGGGGTAAAAACCTCTCTTAATTTCTATCCTCTTGGAAGGATGGGTAGATCTAAGGATATTGCTTTAGCCATTGAATGGCTCTTAAGGGACGAAAGCAGCTGGGGGCGGCGATGCCATCTGTTGGTGGATTCCTTACAAGTATCAAAACGAAGATATCATAATACTGAAGGTTATATGGCAAAGATTTTAGTTACAGGTGCTACAGGTTATGTAGGAAAACGATTAATTATGTATTTACTTAATCAAGGTCATGAAATTTATGCGCTCTGCTATATCAAAGGAATAAGAGTTTTTAACGAGGATAAAAAAAATCTCTCTTATATTTGGGGCGACTTAAGAAATCCAGAAACACTTCAAAACCTTCCTAAAGATATAGAAGCGGCCTACTATCTGGTTCATTCTATGTCGGAGGTTGTATCTGATGAGGGGGAGTTGGAGTTACAAGTAGTAAAAAATTTTATAGAGGGTGTTAAAAGAACGAATATCAAGCAGATTATCTATTTAGGGGGTATCATCAATGATGAAAAGACTCTCTCACCAAAACTCTCCTCAAGACTTGTTGTAGAAGGCGCTTTAAAAGGAAGTGGTATAGCTATAACTGTTCTAAGAACAAGTATAATTATCGGGGCTGGAAGTGCCGCCTTTGAAGTTATAAGAGACCTTGTAGAAAAGATGAGCATCATAGCATCACCCAGATGGGTAGATAATTACATTCAACCTATTGCGATTATTGATGTACTTTTTTACCTTTCCAAGGTTCTTTTAAATAAAGATTGTTACAATAGAATTTTTGATATAGGTGGTCCTAAGATACTTAGTTTCAAAGAACTTATGAAGGGTTATGCTGAATTTAGAAAATTTAAAAGATGGATATTTACAGCCTCTTTTTTACCTGAGATTTTTTCGCGCTATTGGTTTGTTTTTATATCATCGGTGCGTTATTCCATATGCCAATATTTAATAGAAACGATGAAATCTACGGCTGTTGTCAAGTTAGGGGATATCCAAAAGCTTATACCGCATGTATGTATAAGCTATCAGCAAGCGCTTGAGCTTGCTTTCCAGAAAATTGCACAAAACGAGGTGGTTTCAACTTGGATGGATTCTTGGGAAATAAAAGCTACAAATCCAAATATTGATAATTATATTGAAGTGCCCAAAGAAGGGGTCTTATTTGACATAAGAAAAGTGGAAATAGAGGGGTCTTATGAGGATGCCCTTGAAAGGATTTGGAAAATTGGTGGTGATACAGGTTATTATGCTATGGACTGGACATGGTACTTAAGGGGACTTTTTGATCAGATGATTGGAGGCGTAGGACTCAATAGAGGTAGACGCCATCCTTCAGAAATAATCGTAGGAGATGCTATTGATTTTTGGCGTGTTTTAAAGGCGGATAAGGTTAATGGCCATCTTATTTTATGGGCTACCATGAAAGTGCCTGGAGATGCCTGGCTTGAATTTAAGATTAAAAAAGAATCGGATAAATGGATACTTTATCAAACAGCCACCTTTAGACCAGAGGGTATTTTTGGAAGGCTTTATTGGTGGAGTATGTATCCCTTCCATCTTTTTATTTTTGCAAGGATGGCTAATACAATCGCCGGTGTATATCAATTAAAATAGAAGGATTAAAGGTAATAACCCCAATGGAGGCTTTTAGGATAGATTCAATTGTCCACAAAGGTTTGGCTCTAAAACCCTATCAAGGTTAGGGCTATTCCTCACTACATCTTGAATTTTAAAGCCCAGCTAGACAACAAGGCTCCTTTTTTCGATCCCAAGAAGCTCTGTTTGGATAGGATGGTTAAAAGCATCTTAATTTAAGGGGAATACTTCTAGCAAAGTGGATTAGCCAGTGGAAGTTATAACTAAGCCCTTATAAGCGGGAGCACTTACTAAAAGTTGAAGCCTACGTTTGTCGTACTTTCCTATTGAATGGGCCAAAATGGAAATCTGCAGCAAAAAGCTATATCTAACTTATGAATAGGTGGTTAATGAAAAATAAGGGCTAAAGGAGGCGTTGAAATTGGGTTAAGAAAAAGCAAGTTATTCTTAATCTAGGATCTGAATAAGGTTGAAATAAGGGAAGAGATCTCTAGAGATCCAAGCGATCTTTTCCTTAGATCTTATTTTTCTATAATGCTATATAAGATAGTGTAAGAATTTATTTAAAAGAGATTATTTTATTTATGAATAAGATCCTAATTTGTGGAGCCGGTCCAGTAGGACTTACTTTAGCGATCCAATGCGCACGTTATGGCGTGGAATTTATACTTATCGAAAAAGAGAAGGAGAAACCTCTTTACTCGAAAGCCCTGGCTATTTGGAGTGGTGTCCAAGAGACATTTGAAGCCATCGGCGTTGATATTTCTGGATCGGCGGTGGCTTTAGAGTATATGCAGATTATTTTAGAGGGTGCTGCTCAGAAAGTTATCCATCTTCGACAGGAGCTTCCAAGTAAATATAAAGTACCGCTGATCCTGCCACAATATGATACAGAAGCTCATTTAAAAAAGCGTCTTTTAGAATTGGGGGGTTCTATACAAGAGGGGGTAGAGCTACTGTCTTTTCAGGAGCTGCCGGATAAGATCCTTGCAAAAGTTTTAGATAATGGAGTAGAAAAAATCCTAGAAACAAGTTGGCTTGCTGGATGTGACGGGGCCCATAGTGTTGTACGTCATGGTGCTTCTATTTCTTTTAATGGCTATAAAGAACCAGATAACTTTGCTCTTTGTGACTGCGAAATAAGTGGACCTTTTTCAGCAAATTCTTTGATCATGGCCCTTGGCAAAACAAGTGTTGCGGCCTTTTTCCCTCTTCCGGGTTCTCTCTGGAGAATTGTTCTTAAGTCTGAAGTCATAGGGGTGGCACCGAGCCTTGATTTCTTTCAGAGAATATTTGATAAAGAGGGTTATGGAATCAAGCTAAAAAACCCACGTTGGCTCTCTTATTTTTCTGTCCATGAACGTATAGCAGATACTTTTGCTAAGGGCCGTATTTTCCTTCTAGGTGATGCCGCGCATGTGCATAGCCCAGCAGGTGGACAGGGAATGAATACTGGTATCCAGGATGCCTATAATTTGGGATGGAAGTTTCCCTACATAGATAGAGCACCTGGTAATGTGAGTTCTAGTTATAATATAGAAAGATCACTTATTGCACGTAAAGTCATTCGAGAGGCTACCTTAAAAGAGCATATCATAATGAATCATAGCCCCTGGCTGAAATGGGTAAAAAGAATAGCTGTTCCTGTTGTCACCCATTGTTCTTTTCTCCATGCTAAACTCAGCTACTCTTTATCTGGGCTTGGACTTTGCTATCCCTTAAGTCCACTTATCTTAAAAGGAGGGGGTAGATTTGATGGAACTCCTTCGATAAAGCATTGCCTTTATACCACAGCTACAGATCTACCACCTCTACCTCCAGATCTCCTTGTCTTACCTGGCAGCAAGGAGAGATGGGTCCTTGTACGTCCAGATCGTTTTATTGCAGCTGAGGGTAGAATTGGCGAGTATGGCCTTTTAAAGGCATACTTTCAAAATCTTTTAACATAGGAGTGACAGTAGGGTTCTTTTCCTGTTTTTGTATAGTAGTTTTGATGGTATTCTTCGGCTGGGTAAAAGGGCCCGGCAGGAGATATTATTGTGGAGGCTTTAAGGTTTTTTACAAGAGATTCCGCAATATCTTTTTGCTCTTTTGTAAGATAAAATATAGCAGTGCGATATTGAGACCCTAGATCGGGTCCCTGCCCATTTTTCTGAAAAGGATCATGAATTTCAAGAAAGAATTTTGTAAGCTCTTCAAAAGAGCATTTAAATATAACTTTTACAGCTTCTGCATGACCGGTTTCGCCTGTGCAGACTTCTTTATAGGAGGGGTTTATAACATGCCCTCCTGTATAACCTGATGTAACAGAAGTAACTCCTTGAAGGTCTTTCAGAAGATGCTCAACACCCCAAAAACAGCCGCCAGCAAAAAGAATATAAGGATAGCCCTCACTCGTAAAGGCTGGTACAAAGGCCATGGAGAGAGAATTTACACAGTGACGCGTATTTTTAGGGGAAAGCCCTTCGCCTAGGAAAACATGACCTAGATGACCTCGGCAGGATTTGCAGATGATCTCTGTACGATCACCATCAGGGATGCGTTCTATAGCATAAGGGAGTTCATCGTCAAAGCTTGGCCATCCACACATGGAAGATAATTTATCTGTGGAGATATAAAGAGGGGCATCGCACTGACGACAAACGTAAATACCAGGTTCTTGGTTATTTAGAAATATACCTGTTCCGGAAGGCTCTGTTTTTCCATCTTTGATTATACGAGATTCTTCAAAAGAAAGGTCATGATAGCGCTTCATCAATTTCAACTTACCTCAATATAATTTATATATATTTTTCTACAGAACCTTTATCAAAGATCACCTCTACATATAACGCTTATTTAGAGGGCAAGGGATAGGTGATAAGGCTTTCTGGCTTTAACTTATCATTTCTACTATTTTTAATAAAACGATTATCATATAGGAATTTTGCAATAGGTATGATAGAAATAGGAGAGGGTGGTGGGAAAATCTGAGGGCCCAAAGTTAGGATTGCGCTAGGGGAATCATTAAACAAGCTCCTGCGAGTAGCAAGAAAGGAATGTTGTCTAGAGCCGCATAAGCTAGTACCGAACCAGATACCCATCTATTCATTCAGGCTTTCTATGGCATTCTTGGTGCTAATTGTGCTCTAATAGCTGCTTAGACACCTTAAGAAGAGGAGGCCTTTTAGGGTCCCCCAAGATACCTATGCCTTACAAAGAATAGAAGAAGTTCCTAAGATCTCACTTTAACCATCCTGATCCACGCCAGCTTTTAAGAAAAGCACATATCAATGACAGGGTTATTAGGCTGTATATTCTTGTAATAGGCGCCCAGTTAAAGGTAGGCACTTATTAATAAGCATATTAAAATAATATTTTCCAGCTCTTCATCCTAAATAATGGGGACTCTTGACACTAGGAGCTTAAGATAATGTCAGAGCTATACAGCTCTTTAAAGAACTAGGGGAAGATAAGCTCGGAGGTAATATTTTAATCAAATGCTTTCTTTGAATTAAATTTACAGAAACAATATTACAGTACATCTTAAAATAACTTTTATAAAAAAAAGCGATTGGTTACAGTAAATTTTTACCAGGAGAAGTAGATATGGGATTTTTAAAAGGCTTTTATGGGGCGTTGCTGAGTGTTGGGCAGTTGATACAGGATTTTTTTCTACTAGCTATACGTCTTTATTGGGGCTGGGGCTTTTTTAAAATAGGTCTTTCTAAACTAGAGGATATAAAGGGAGCCACTGAGTTCTTCACAAAACTAGGGATCCCTTATGCGGACTTTAGCGCCCATTTTGTTGGCGGTGTTGAATGTGTTTGTGGAGGGATGCTCTTCTTAGGATTAGGATCACGTCTTATTTCGATACCTTTAATTATAGTTACTATTACAGCCTATTTCACTGCACATTTTGATGCGATTAAAGGCTTCTTAAGCCATCCGCAGATGATTGTTAGCCAGGCACCTTTTTACTTTCTTATCACTGTTTTAACTATCTTTGTCTTTGGTCCTGGCCGTATTTCTATTGATGGCTTTTTAGATAGAGCCTATTTTAAATCAGGAAGAGTCTAAATAAAAGTCCTGTAAAATTCTTTCACAGGGCTTTCAATTTTGTGCAGTATAGGATTTACATGCTTCTAAAAAGAGGTAGGCTTAGCATCAAATACAAAAAGATTTTTGCATAGACCAAGATTTTCATATTAAGGTTCGTAGAAGAGTCACGCGTAAAATGCTCTGGGAACAAGAAAAGAGGTCCTTAATCTTAAAGCTCCTAATGAGTGCAGGGCCCTAGACTTTCTGTCTATGTTCTTTATGATGGGCTTGTAAAATACACGTTTAGTTGTCCTAATGATCTTTTCCAAAGAGAATATTTGAATATTACAGGGGATACAATCCTTGGAGGAAGAAGGGTATAACATATTTCGAATCAGAGTTTAAGTCGAGTGGAAAGGCAAAAGCAATTTGGAGTGATAATGGGAGGGAATTTACTTCTAACACCCTTTTAAGCCTCCCCATAAAGAATCAATAAAATGACAATATAGCCAAGCAGAAAAACCTCATAGATAGGGTCCTACAGCGAGTTTTAATAGGAAATTAAGAGAGGAGTGGTTGGATCAGAAGATATTTTTGAACTAAAAAAACTCGGGGCATTCTCGAAAAATGGCGAATTGATTGCGATCATCAAAGACCACAGAGCCCCCTTGGTGGGTTAACTCACTTGAGGCTTTTATGCGGTACTCTAATGTTCACCAACGGATCGCGAATAATTGAACACTGGAAGAAGAAAATGCCTTTAGCATCTAGGGATCCAAAGCTGGGGCAATGTCATTAATGAGAATGGGAGGTCTGATTAGTATTGGAATTGTTGTTAAGACAAACAGCTACAATACCAAGCCCCAGAACGACAGCTGCGCCTACAGCTGTCGCACAAAGCCCAATATCACTACGAGTTCCTGATTTAAAGGCCCGTGGTTGTTGGGCATAAAGATTAGATACGGACAGGAATGGAATGGCGGCAATAATACATATAATTATATTTTTCATTCTGTGGACCCTTATTTTTACGTGAAAATCAGAAAGATAGATAAAGCAGAAAGTATTTATTTTCAATAAGGATCATTTCCAAAAGTCTTATTAAGCTGGAAATGGCAGTTAGGCTAAGACTAAAAGTGCAATATTTTCAATTACAATCACTTGTAGATGGGGGTTGCTACGGCCAAATAGGGTCAGGCATCTCCAGCTATAAGCAATTGTGATTTAAAAGATTGTGCTTTGAATCCGGATTAAATTCTCATTTCTATTTAACCTATTTGGTTTAGATACTCTCATGAGTCCCCTGAAGGATGATTTATGCAATAAGGCCTATTATTATTCCCCATGCTCTGCTTAATCTATGGATAAGCTCTTGATTGAAAAGCCTTAATATAGCCTCTTTCTTGAAGCCAGAGAGTCGCTTTTTAGGATTTAATCCCCATCTTTGCCGGAGGGGGCTCAAGAGATTAGTTAAAAATCTACCATCATGAGGTAGCTGGAGAAGGAGAATTAATTTTTCTGAATGGAAACTCTTTATCAAAATAAGTCAGAGTCTTTTCTAAAAAATGAGTAGGCTCATAGATAAAAATAACTGAACTCGGAGTAGGTATCTAAGAGCTTTTATATTAAGACGAGCATTTTATCAAAAATAACGCAAGGGATCTTAAAAAAGCATTGGAGTATACGAGGATGCAGCTTTCTTCTATGCCTCCACTTTCTTTTCCATTACTTAAAATGGAATTTAGAGAAAAGTCTTTCGAGAGGAATTCTAAGAAGTGATCCCTAAATCATGTCTTAATCTCTCTTAAAAATTAAGAGGCCATATAAAAAATTCCCCTGTAAAGGTATGATACAGGGGTTTATTTCTTCTAAATAAAATGTATATATTTTATTTGTGCTTAATGGGAATGAGCGGTATTCGACGAGCTATCAGTACTAAAAGCAAGTGCAGCGGCTGTGACAATAAAGGCAGCACCTACGATAACTACGCCTGTTTCAACCCATCCAGAGCAACCATTTCTAAGAGCTGAGGGTTGTTGAGCTTGAAGCTTGGCTCCAGATAAAATAACGAAAGCCGCTAAAGAACATATAATTATATTTTTCATTTGAAATTTTCCTTTTTTTGATAAAATTCTATATAAGTAATAAATGAGAAAGTACTTTTTTTGCAACAGAGAATCTCTTAAGAGGCACCTTTTAACAGATATCTGAAAATTTTTTTTCTTATAAAGTAGAAATTACAACAGCTGAAATAATTGGCTGGAATTAAAAAAACCTGGATCAAGCAACAATCTTCCTCCTAGTATAGATGAGGGGTCTAAAATAAACTCCTGTTTTAGGCCCCGATTTAACCTCTCAAAGACCCCTTTGGTCTATGGTTACTTAAATAAAACAACAGCTTTGCTGTTTTAAAGCAATTTAAGAATGGCTTTTGAAAATAATCTGAAGTGTATTACGATCCATTATCTACCGACCACTGAAGCCCTTTACAGGCAGCCTGGATGATCAGAGCCATAGATCTTCTCTTAAGACCTGCTACATTAGGTGCTAGAGGCCTAAAAAGATCTCCTGACATACACACATACTATCCAATAAATTCAGAATCCCCATGCTCAGTAGCAGAGAACTCCACGCCGATCCATTATTACAGCCAGTACTTTTGTGCTAGGAGAGCCTCAGATGACTCCAGAGTCTCTCTAATAACCTTACCTTTATGAGGATTAACAGGGATATAGCTACTATGATGAGGTTATAACAACGGGTTAGTTTCCATTATTTATCATTAACCTAGTAAGACCCACTACTTCATAAACTCTTTTAAGCCCCTATAATTTATCAGTAGTCAGGGAAATAGGTTGGCTTATTGCTACCACTTACTTCCCCCAAAAACACCTTGTCGATTACTTTTCTCTTTAAGAAATTTAGTCTGCATGCAAAGTACACACCTGATATGTTTTTTAGCACCATCTAATTCAACATAAAGAGGGTTTTCTTTCGAAGCCTGAAGGATCCATTTCCTCGTATCTAGAATGATCCTTGGCTACGCTTCTATTTAGCCTAGGGTTATTTAGATTTTATTAAGGGAGAGTATAAAGAGAGCTGCTTTCAAGTTTTTAAAGAACCTGAAAGTGTATTTAATTAATTATAGTTTTTTAAATTAAAACTATCCTATAGAGCCTTGAGAAGGTTTTTTTTAACGCTAACTAGTTTTTTGTATTCTTTTGAGTGAACTTAGAAGAGAATAAAGTGTATAAAATAATCAAATTAATGGTTGAATAAAAACTTTTATACTAGTATGTATAAAGGTAACCGTTAAAGCGGTTATTATAGGATGATCACAACAAGGAGCACATGATGGTCAAAGCTAAAAAAACTGTTGCTAAAGCAGCTAAAAAAACTGTTGCTAAAAAGAAAACAACAGTTAAAAAAAAAGCTAAACGCTAGTCGTTAAGTATTCCGACTGAATAAAGGCCTTTAGACACTCAAAATTTTGGGCGACTAAAGGTCTTTTTCTTATAGGGCGAAGAGCGCTTAAAGCCACCACGTGGAGAGGGAGCTCTTTTAGGATTTGAATCTACTGGAAGAGCAACACCTGAGAATTGCTCAATTTCCCTACCGATCATACGATCTTTTTGTGATATAAACGACAGGGCAACTCCTTTACCACCAGCTCTTCCTGTGCGTCCTATTCTATGGATATAATCATCGAGTGTTTGAGGCAGATCAAAATTAATTACGTGGCTAATTGTCAGAATGTCAATACCACGTGCGGCAATATCTGTTGCTACAAGTACTTGAATTTTTCCTTCACGTAAAAGATGAATTGTACGGCTACGCTGTCTTTGATTCATATCCCCATGAAGAGCTGCCGCATTGATACCACTATCTTGTAAACGATCAGCAATTTTTTCTGTTTGTATCTTTGTAGATGAAAAGACTATGGCCTGCTTGATATCTGGCTGAGCTAAAATCTCATCTAAGATACGATGTTTTGTGTCTAGACTATATGTGCGGTGAAATTTTTGTTCAATTACTTCCAGATTATGAGTGGCATTGTCCGTTTTAATTTCCAGAGGATCGGTCAAAAGAGAACTGGCTAGTTTGAGAATTTTCTTATTAAAGGTAGCAGAAAAAAGGAGGGTCTGTCTATCAGAGGGTGTTTTGGAGGCGATTTTTTCTACAGGTTCAATAAAGCCCATGTCGAGCATACGGTCAGCTTCATCCAAAATGAGCATTTCGATATTATTCAAAGAGATTCTTTTTTGATCAATATAGTCGATAAGGCGACCAGGTGTAGCAATCAGAATGTCATATTTTTTAGAAAGTTGACGGTTTTGGATCTGGTAAGGAACTCCGCCATAAATACAAACCGAGACAAGACCTGTGTAGCGGCCAATCTTAGCCGTTTCTTGAGCTACTTGCATAGCAAGCTCTCTTGTAGGGACAAGGATGAGGGCTCGGGCTGAGCCTTTTCTTTCGCTTTTGCTAAGTGCTATCAATATCGGTATTAAAAAGGCTGCTGTTTTACCAGTTCCTGTTTGAGCAGAGGCTAAAATGTCATGCCCTTCTAGGCAAACGGGAATAGCCTTTTCCTGAATAGGGCTCGCTACTTCATAGCCAAGTTCGTGTAAAGAGCGTAGAATCTTCTCATTATCTATAAGTGTATTAAATTGCATATGCCTCAAAATTTTTTCTAACATCATAACATGATCTTGAAAACAAAGCTCGTAGAATCGCAAACCTTAGGTAAAGCCGGTAGATTTCCCTGCCAAAAAGCCGGTAGTCCAAGCATTTTGAAAGTTAAACCCACCTGTAATACCGTCAATATCGAGGATTTCACCGGCAAAATAAAGTCCGGGGCAAAGGCGGCTTTGCATTGTTTTAAAATCCACTTCTTTAAGGCAGACACCTCCAGCCGTCACGAATTCCTGTTTATTAAGGGTAGTTCCCTCAATATTATAGGGGTCCCGATAGAGTTTTTTTGCCAGGATGCGAGGATCTTTGGAAAAAGAGAGAAGTCTAGCAGCTAGTTTAGCAGGTAATTCAAATCTTTTATTTATGACTGCCTGAAAAACCTCCTCCTCATTTTTAGCTGCAATCCAGTTGATATAAAGAGTATCTTGATAGTTTTTCTTATAAAGGGCGCGAGCAGCAAAAGCAGAAAGTTTGAGCGCTGCCGGACCGCTAAAGCCCCAATGAGTTAAGAGCAAGGGGCCTTTTTGTGAGTAGTTATCGATTGTTAATATCACTTTCTCTAAAGTAATGCCTGGCAGGTCTAGCAAGGGAGACGTAGGCACATTAAAAGTGAAGAGAGAGGGTACTGGTTGTATAATTGTATGGCCAAAAGAAGCGGCCATTTCATGCCCCCAAGTAGAGGAACCCGTCGCTAAGATAAGGCGGTTTGCAGCTAACGAGTCTATAGAAAAAAGTTCTTGTTCTTTCTTTACAGATTCTATACGGTGCATTTTATGAATAATAACACCTTTCTTACCCGCAACATTTAATAAGCAATCAATAATTGTTTGTGAAGAATTGGTGAGGGGAAACATGCGCCCATCTGCTTCTGTTTTAAGTTCAACACCCTGTTTTTTGAACCAGGCAATTGTATCAAGGGGCTGAAAGTGATAAAAAGGGCCGAGCAGTTCTTTACTGCCTCTTGGATAGTTTTGGATAAGTTCTTTTGGCTCAAAACAAGCATGTGTAACATTACAGCGACCTCCGCCTGATATGCGCACTTTGCTTAAGAGTTGATTGCTCTTTTCTAGTAAAATAACTTCCCTTTCGGGATTAACCTCTTTAGAGGTAATGGCTGCAAAAACACCTGCGGCGCCACCGCCAACAACGATAGTTCTATTTAAAGAGGTCATTAAAACCTCCGGGTAGTGAAATAACTTTTTCTTGAGGGATTTTAACGGTAAATTCTTCGCAGAAGTTAGCATTAGAAGGTTCTCTTACAGACTCTGTACCAGGAAGAAGGCAGGCTCCTTTATAATAACGACAGTTAAGACAAGAATGCAGGGGGGTATTACATTTTTCACAAGAGGTTCTAAATAAGATTTTCTCTAAGTTTTTTTGTACAAATTGGCAATAAGGGCACGATAGCATTAAGATAACCTCTTGAGAAAAGAAACAAGCCCTTTATTCACAGCGTGCGGACACTCTTCTTGAGGCGCGTGACCACAGTTTGCAATAACCATCACCTCCGAACAGGCAAGTTCCTTTTGAAGGAGGATGAATTGCTCTAGAGGGATAATTTTATCTTTATCCCCCCAAATTAAAAAGGTCGGAGTTTTTATATTTTTATAAGAACGGCCCTTTAAGGAATCAAAAAGTCCAAGAACTTTTATAGCAGCCTCTTTAGCGCCGGGTGTTTGAAAGGGGGCCCAATAAGCTTCTATGCGCTGGTCTGTGATACAGTCATTATTATAAAATATGCGTTTTAGCGCAAGACGCAGAGTGGTTTCTGTGATGAGAAGAGAGAGAAGTGGGCTTGGACATTTGGCTAAAATAGTAGGAAGTTTAATGGGATAGGCCACAGGAGCTAGAAGGAGGAGAGATCGCACAGAAGAGGGATGGTTTTGTGTAAAAGCAAGTGCAATAAAACCGCCCATGGAGTGAGCTACGATATGGGAGGAGGGGATCCTGTGTTGCTTCATAAAAGTCAATATCTGTTTTTCATAAAGTGCTAAGCTATATGATTCGGCATTTTTACAACTTTTCCCAAACCCAGCAAGATCGATGGCCCAAACATGGTACCCCGCTGAACTAAGAGTTTCTAGCTGATCCCTCCATGTAAAAGTATTAGCGCAAAAGCCATGGAGTAGGAGAACATGATTATCTCCAGTACCTTTTTCTATAAATCCCTGAAGGAAGAGGGGTATCAACAGTAATAAAAAAATTTTTTTCACATATTAATTTTAACATTCCTCTATAATAACTGCCATGACACTTTTTCTTAATTGCCAAAATATAAGTAAATCTTTCGGAACCCAGCTTCTTTTTGAAAATCTTTCCTTCGGTATTACCGAGCATGAACGGATTGGGCTTATCGGCCCTAATGGTTCAGGTAAATCAACGTTACTAAAAATTTTGATGGGAGACGAGGGGTCTGATAAAGGAACTATTTCGATAAAAAAAGGGCTGCGCATTGGTTACGTGCCACAAAGCTCAGTATTCCCCGATATATCGCCTGAGAAGTTTTTGGAAAATATTTTACCCAAAAGCATGCCTGATTACGAGAAAGAAGTACTCGTACAAACATGGCTTTCTAAACTTGGATTTATAGGGAATGAACCGAATGCTATGCATCTATCTGGGGGTTGGAAAAAACGGTTGAGTTTTGCAAAAGAGTTAATTTTGGAACCAGACTTACTACTTCTTGATGAACCAACGAATCATTTAGACTTAGAAGGTATTTTATGGCTTGAAAAGTTTTTAAAGAAAGAGGCTGTTTCCTATCTTTTAGTGAGTCATGATCGCTATTTCCTACAAAATATGGTGGACAGGGTTATTGAAATTAATAAAGTCTACCCAGAAGGATTGATGTCTTTAAAGGGCTCCTATGCATATTTTTTAGAAAAAAAAGAGGAGTTTCTAGCAGGGCAGTTGCAGCAGCAGCAAGCAGTTGCATCCAAGGCACGCAAAGAACAAGCTTGGCTGCGCGAATCTCCTAAAGCACGCACAACAAAAGCTCAGTCACGTATTGATGGGGCGTATGAGGTGCTTGGCAATCTGGCAGCTATCAAAGAACGTAATCGCGTTAAAAAAACGGATATTGATTTTACGGCAACGAATAGGGAGACTCGAAAGCTTCTGGTTGCTAAGAATATAAGTAAATCTTTTGGGGATAAGATTCTTTTTAAGAATTTGGATTTCACCCTATCACCCGGTACACGTATGGGCCTTATGGGGCCTAATGGGTCAGGGAAAACAACCCTTTTACGCATGCTAAAAGGTGAAGTTGAACAAGAAGAGGGTACTTTAAAAAGAGCGGATGTTCTTAAAGTAGTCTATTTTGATCAGCATAGAAGTCAGCTTCCAGATCATATTACGCTACGGCAGGCTCTATCACCAGATGGCGATTTTGTGAATTATAATGGCCAGATGATACATGTAAATGGGTGGTGCAGGAGGTTTCTTTTTTCTCCTGATTCTCTAGAGATGCCTATTGGAGTGCTATCAGGTGGGGAAAAAGCGCGGATTTCTATCGCTCATCTTATGCTGCAGCCAGCAGACCTTCTTCTCCTTGATGAACCTACTAATGACCTTGATATTGCGACGCTTGAAACACTTGAAGAAAGTCTTATGGATTTTCCTGGGGCCGTTGTCTTGATTACGCATGATCGAGCTATGCTTGACCGTGTTTGTAATGTATTCTTAGGATTTGGTGATCCTGAGAATCAGGAGCTCTATGCTGATTATGATCAGTGGCAAAGATCGCAAAAACAAGGCTCTAAACAAAAGAATAAAAAAGAAGAGGTTAAGCCAGCCACAAGAGCTCCTTCAAAGCTCTCTTATAATGATAAAAAGGAATGTGATCAGATAGAGGCTCATATAGCAGCTCTTGAAAAAGAAGTGCAGCTTAAGAACCAAGAGCTGGCTCTAGTAGGTGATAATGCAAGTAAGCTCCAAGAGCTTTGTAAAGAGATAGGCCTTTTAGAAAATAAAATCGAACAACATTATTTACGCTTGAGCGCTTTCGAACAAAAGGGCCAGGGAATTTTTTAAGAAATCACCTGGATTTACGATTATTTGCTTTAAATATAAAGGTCAGGATCTGCTTAATTTATGCATTAGAATCCATTGAAGAGCTTCGCACATGTGATGTTGGTAATTGACCGTACAGAGGTTCTGGGTGTTGTTCCTACTGGAATATTGGCTTGGTAGGTTGCGAAGGATGTCAAGAGTGCCTTTTCATCTTTCTTGTAAGGAGTCCCTGTAAGATAAGATCTTATTTCATGGAATATAAATGGATTTGCAATAGCCCCTCTTTTTCTCATCTCCCTTGCCCTAGCAGCCATCAGCTCGGGATCTGAACCAATCAACTGTGCTGCTAAGAGAATGGGTGAGAGCTCTTGCGATATATAATCTTTTGAAAGGCTCTCCATTAGGGGTTTTATCTGGTACACGTAAAAAATTCCATGCAGAATCGTTGAAGCCTCCGATAGCTGATGTATACTTTCTAAAGCATTAATATCCGTGCTATTACATAGAATCGAGAAGTAAATAAGGAGAGCCATGAATATTGCGTGGAAGTAACACAATACCGAAAAAGTGACTATGGGATAGGAGTAAAACGAAAATCGGGATTTAAAAGACTTACCGAGGCTAGTTTACTTGAACATAAAAAGTCAGGAATATTGAGAGATAATATAGGCAGGAAATTTTTTAAGCGGTGAGCTAAACAAGTGTTTCATTAATATTAATATTCATCTATAATACTTTAGATTTTTTTATAATTAACTTTACAAGAGTATATATCATGCTTACAAAGGAAGCTATTAGAGCAAGCTTCACATCGGTAGACTATTGGATGTATAATGGTCCAGAGCGGGAACGACAAATGCCAGCCCTGCAGACAAAGGTTAGACTTCATCAATTAAAATATGAGATTGTGAATGGGATACATTCTGAATGTGATAAACGTATAGTAGCGCTGGCTAAAACGAAGGATCCAGAGCTTGATAGGAAAGAAATGAATTGGGGTTTAACCCCTTTACATTTGGCCGTCCACATGGGAAAATTAGATATAGTAGTAAAGCTTCTAGATGCTGGAGCCTCTCCTGAGGTAGAGGATAGTTTTGGTTGGACACCCGTTCATACAGCAGCCCTTATAGCCAATAATATATTTATAAAATTATTACAAAGGGGAGTTTCAGTTTCTTCTAAGACAAGAATGGGTGCTACAGTCAGTGATATTAGAGCCTTAGCTGGTTATTCGCCAAAGATTCGTTTCCCTAAAAGTATTTTTTATCAAGATAGAGCAGGGGCTAAAAGACCTTTCGAAGTAGATGCTTTACCAGGACACCTTAACTTAAGCTGCTATAGCGATGAGCTAGTTATCCCCAAAAATGAGTGGCCTAACCTTTGGGTGCAAAAACCATTACGAGATGATCAAGCAGCCTCTAATCCAGCTAGTAAATCGATAGAAGCTGTTTATAGGGAAACACTTAGTTCTTGCCCAGAGATTCTGATTGCACCAGATCCTGATGGGACCCTTTCTAAAGAAAGGGGCAGTGCTTATGGCTTATTTGCAGGAGAAGAATTTAAAGAAGGGAGGCCTTTTCTTGAATTCGTTGGTAATGCATCTCGTATCATGAATTGTGGATTTCCTGGTTTAGCCTTAATCCAGCATTCTACAAGGGGTCTTAATAATAGACGTTTCTTCGTTACTGTACAAGATGGGGGAATTCCAAATGGCAAAGGATTGTATTGGGACCATGGCCCAGATTACACTTTTAAATGGGGCTGTTATCGCACACCTAATAAAGAGGAGATGTGGGCTTATTTTAGGGGAAAGCGCTTAAAAGACCTGGCAAATAAAATAGGGTCATCAATTAATAATGATAATTGGATAGATCGTGCAGGTGAAGAAAGTAAGATGGTATATCTTCTGACAACTCCTGAAGCAGTTCTTGATTTGATTTGCGCAAAGATTATTAATGGGGATGATTTTATAAATGCTTATACATCAATAAAAAAAGAACCTTTTTTCGAAAGACTTGAAAATAGTTTTATCGATACAATGACCAGGGTTGATCAATATAATATGGATGTAATAAGGCCATTCAGTGAGCTTTTAAAAGTTTTAAAACCTGTAAGAGCTAAGACTCTCTGTGAATTTATTTCAAACCAGCTTGGTAGGATTGAAATATCTCAAATAGTTAAAATTATTAACTTGAGTGTTAAGAGATTTAATGAAAAACGCACTGTTGACATAGAGGAATTAAAAGAATTAATTCCTTAGACTAGAGCGGATCAGAAGATCTAAAGCTTAGGTTTTAGGGCTTTAAAGGTTATAAAACAGTAGGAGCAGAGTCTGTGGTAGCAGGTGGTTTAGCGGGCTAAAGTTGAAATAATTACTATATTCATTGGTTTTGTTCGCGTCCTCTACACAAGCTATATAAGGGCTAGCTCGGGACCTCTTCACTACCCCTAAATTCAGGCGAGCCCCCTCATTTAGTTATTGCTACTTCCGGCCTCATGGGGGCTTTGGTATCTCATTTAGCCACTAACTATTGGGCATTGTAGATCTCTGCAAAAAGTCTTACAGCCTCTCTAAGTTCTTCTATGCTTGGGAAAACCCTACCATTGATAACTTTTTCTTTTAAGGTCCGATTAAACCTCTCACAGATGCCGCTTGTTTCCGGCAGCTATAGCCAATCCAAAGCTACTCTTTATGCCCCAATAGGCGATCTGGTAGGCGGAAATAGTGAGGTGTAGGTAGATCCAGTTTCTATGGGTAATTGCAGCCCTTTAGCAATAGCGCGATTTAGGAAACCATAGATCTTTTTTAACTGCTTGCGTAACAGGTTCTAGAGCTGCAAAGCGATCGCCCATGCGGCATACATGCCATCCAAGACATTCTGAATTCCAATGCTCTGTGACAGAAAATACCCGTGCCCACCCATCATCCACTGTTTGCACTTTCATACCATCAGAGCCCCAGATCACTCCTGGGGCACCTGTAATAATCTTGCCATTATGAGGATTGGTGGCTTTATAGACACTGCGAGATGGTGATAATAATTGGTTGGCTTTCATTATCTTAAGTATTCTATTCCTGCCAACTGTAACTCCTTGATGCTTCAGTCTTGCGTGGACTTTCTTATGACCTTCTCCACTAAAAGAAGTGCTTTTCAGATCTTTTTGGATCATGTTCAAAAGCAACTCTACGCGGATAAAAAGAGTGTAATCAGATAGAGTCTCAGATAGAGGCTTTCGAAAAAGAAGAGCCAAGAACGAGCTCTTTTGTCAGATAATAGAGGTAAGCTTCCCTAGAGATTTGCAAAGAGAGAGGCCTCTTAGAGAATCAAATCAAGCAGCTTTATTTACGCTTTAGCGCTATGAAGCAAAAGAGAGAGGGAAAGCTTTAGAAATTCCTCGGGATCTACTGACTGGGTTGTCAGCATTTCCAGGTTTTTTTCAGGGGCATTTGCTTTGAACATAAAGTTTAAAATCTGCTTAAGCTTGTTTACAGATGTTCTGGGTGTTGTCCCAGGCGGAACATGGGCTAAATAGGTAGCAAAGTAGGTGGAGAGGGAATGAGCCTCTTTTTCATAAGGAATTCCTTGAAAATAAGCTTTTATCTCATTGAATATAAACGGGTTAGCAACAGAACCTCGTCCAATCATTAAAGCATCACAGCCTGTCTCTCTCAGCATTCTTTCAGCATCTTGAGGTGTGAGGATGTCTCCATTACCTACAAGGGGTATTGTAAGAATTTGTTTGGCTCTAGCAATGAGGTCCCAACGTGCTGGTGGTCGATAGCCATCTACTTTAGTGCGAGGGTGGAGTGTGATATAGGCTACGCCGCTTTCTTGAGCAGCAAGTAAATTTTCTTCGAAAAGGCTGATATCTTCAAACCCTGAACGCATTTTAATAGTAACAGGAATGGAAACAGCCTTGACCATGTGACTTGCTACTTCCTGTAGAAAACGCGGATCTTGTAATAAGCTGGAGCCAGCTCCACGGCCTGTGACAATTTTAGAAGGGCAGCCGCAGTTAAAATCAACACGGGTAGCACCTCGTTTTTCCATTTCCTGCGCCATGGCTGCCATCAGCTCAGGATCTGAGCCCATTAATTGAGCGGCTAATGGAATAGGGTTAAGTTCATCTGCTACATATTCTTTGGCCAAGCTCTCTATATGGGCGTTACGCGGTACGCGTAAGAAATCTCTTACCGCTTCATCAAATCCGCCGATAGTGGCTATAGCTTTACGAAAGCAGCGGTCTCCAACGCCTTCCATAGGGGCAAGAAGTAAGTAGGGGCAACCATGGATATTACGCGGTAATAACATAAGAGCAAAAAGTTTACTATATAAGGGGACTAAAGTGAAAGTCTCAATTCGAAGAACAGCGGGACTTTTAGGTCGCTCAATGACATATTTTTATATATTATTTTTCTAAAGTCCTCTATATATGCATAGAATATGATGGCTGGACTTTTTTTACTTATGACACTGACTATTGCGGCAGTGTTTTTTGGCCCCTCTAAAAGAGCGGTACTCTTAATTTTAGGGACACTTGTTTTATGTCTCTGGATGTTTTGGCATCATGTGACAGAATCTTTACAAATTGCTTGGTGATAATGAAAAATCTAGAACAGCATTTGAATGCTCTGCAAGTCATCATTATTTCTTTGGTATTATTCGGCGCTTTTGGCATGCAGTATATCTTTAATGAAGCGCCATGCCCCTTATGTTTGTTGCAAAGGCTTGGTATGCTAGGAGTGGGTGTGGGGGCTTTGATGAATTTGCGCTATGGTATTCAGAGAAAGCATTACGCCATATCCATGCTAGCGGCTTTTTTTGGAGGCTTTGTGGCTTTAAGACAGATTCTTCTACATGTTTGCCCAGGATCCCCTAAATTCGGCATGCCTTTTTTAGGTTTAAGTCTTTATACATGGTCCTTTCTTGTCTTTGTCTGCTCGATTCTTTTGGTGGCCATTGTAATGATTGTTTTTAAGGAAAAGACCCCTATAACTCTCTCAAAAGTGGCTGTATGGCATAAAGTAGCCTTCGCGCTTTTATTTTTAGCCGCTTTTACAAATATTCTGGAAGCCCACTACCTTTGTGGCTTTGGGGCTTGTGTATCTTAAAAAGAGTCCTTAGCCTCCTTAGCTATTACTACTGATTACAAGAGCTGTGAGTTCCTATTCTTTTAAAGCCCACTCACGGATCAGTTACATAGAGAGAAGGGTATTCATTTCTAGAAAGTTTTTGGAAGACTCAAGAAAATACATTGAATATAAAAAAGTAGAGTCTGCCAAAAGCAGGTCGGCTTCTTCTGGTTTAGAGTTTCATGTGACTGCTAACCAAGTGGTGCAGCCAGCGAAGCGGGCTTGGTCGAAATTTGAGATTTCTGAATTTGAAGAAAAACGACAACTTTTGAATTTTGTATTTCAGCACTTAAAATCACAAGGGGAAAACTTGCTTTTAATCCTGCGTGAATCATTTCACCTATTTATATAGGTGAAAGACATTTCAGGTAAATGGGGGCGATTGGACTCGAACCAACGCAGACCGAAGTCGAGGGATTTACAGTCCCTTGCAATTGCCGCTATGCGACACCCCCGAAGCTCTTAATAAGTAGATTGCTGACAGTAGGAATTGAACCCACAACCGTCCGATTACAAGTCGGGTGCTCTACCAATTGAGCTATGTCAGCATATTTGCTGCTAAGTTTATAACTAAAAAGAGGAGATCCCCGCAAGTTAAATTAACGAATAAGCTCTAAAGTAATAATAAAAGTGGCAAAAAGAAGCAGAATTCCTAGAATAATATTACCACCAGGCAGAAGAGGGGAGGTGCTCGGATCTTTTTTGCGGGCTTGATAAGCCATGAGAATGGGGATGATACCAAAGACTATAACAGCCCCGTAAGCGCCTGCACTTAGGAGAGCATTTAGAAATATTTCCGGGTAATAAGCAGCAATTAGATAGGGGGGCAGAAGGGTCATACAGACAAGTGTTAGCCTGTTTGTTTTAAAATGCTGCCCTAATAAGTCAATCATACTTAAGCTTTGTCCAATATAGGATGTTGTAATAGCACAAAAGGTAAAAAGTTGGATTGCTAGAACGATAAGGCCACTCTGTGTCAGTCTTTTAAGAACATCAGCAATCATGACTCCTTCAGTAATCATGCATTTAATATACTCTTTTTGATTTAAAGGAAGAAGCCCCAGTAAAATAAACTCCCAAATTAGATAAGTAATGAGGGGAATTAAGGCTCCCCAAAAAAGAGCAGTGGAGAGTTTTTTTCGGCTGGGTAGAAAGGAGCGCATGGAAGGGATTAAATTATGGTAACCGAAAGCAATAACCATAATAGGGCCTATATAAAGAGAAGCAGACCAGTCATGCTTAGCCAGAAAACCTTTGTTTATAGAGGTGCTTCCTATCGTAATAATGGCTAGATAGCTAATGGCCAATCCAATCATTAAGATCCGATTAAAAAAGTCCATAAAGGAGATTCCAAAATAAAGAGCAATAGCAAAAACAGCCGTTACTAGAAACATGGCTAAGCCAGAAGAGATGTATAGGCCTAAACTTTCAGCTGTATTTTTAATAATATCAGCAGCGCCGATGGTATAGGCGGCGATAAGGGCGTACATCAGAAAAAGAAAGAGCACGCTAGTAAGCCATTTGGCGGGCTTACCCAAAAGCTGTTCGCTCATCATAATAAGGCTTGTTTTCTTATCAAAACGAAAGCTTGTTTCTGCGAGCAAAAACGCCGTAGCAGTCATAAAAATAAAACTTAATATAAAGAAGACAAGTGAAGGGTAAAAGCCTGCCTCATAGGTAATAAGAGGCATGCCGAGCATACCAGCGCCTATACAGCAGCCAGAGAGAAAGAGAGTTGTGCTAAAGAGACGATTTTTCATGGGACAAGAGTATAGTTAACGAGAATATTGCCAAGAAAGAACTTTCTCCTTCTTATAAGGCATATAGCCATAAAAAGGTCTTGGGTCTTTGTCGAAAATAAGAGGGAGAAAATAATGGTCGCCCTCCCAAAGAGGAAGGGAGGGGATCTGCTCTATTTTTATCCAGGAAAGGCTACCTTCTGTGTTTTCCAGGTAAGGGTCTCCGCTAAAAGCCGTTATAAGAAAGATAAATCCAAGCCAGGATTCTTCTTTAGGACCAAAACAGGTCCAATTAATGCTGCCCTTTAAGATGATATCTAGGCATTCGATGCCGGCTTCTTCACGAATCTCTCGTTTAAGACAGCCTAAAAGATCTTCATCCGAATGCATTTTACCTCCGAGGCCATTAAATTTACCTAGGTGGCTATCGTTATTTCTTTTGTTTCTGTGCACCATTAAGACAGAGGTGTGGTCAGGGCTCAGCACATATCCAAGAGTTCCGATGATAGGGTTATACATATTTTTCCTTGCAGAAAGTCATAATCTCATGCTAATATTTTTTTCCTTTACTTATGCGAAAGTGGTGGAATTGGTATACGCGCTACCTTGAGGTGGTAGAGAGAGCAATCTCGTGGGGGTTCAAGTCCCCCCTTTCGCATTTTCAAATATTTTACTTGTCTTCATTAAGAAACTCTTCGTAAGGTTTTTCTCATCGATATCCCAAAGAGAACGACTAGTTGTTATAAAGATAAGATCGGCAATTTCCTCCGCTGACAAAACGAGGCCCCAAGCAGGAGCTTCCTCCCTTACAAACCACTCTCCATCGGCGAAAACAAAGGCATGGGGAGATCTTTCAATTGTCATAAAGCCCTCATGACGCAGAAGTTTTAAAAAAAAGCTTGCTAGGAGATTTTCAGGACGATTTGCTAAATGAATATTTTCTAAAAAAGCTTTAAATAAAGCATAAATCTGGACGTCACGTGTTGTTCCTTCAATTGCCCCGTAAAGACGAAAAGAGATTTCCAAGGTAGCGGGCGTCCTTTCCTTAGGTAGGCGCTCCAGAAAGGTGAACTCTTTTAAATAATAGAGCTCACTTTTGCTTTTTTGTAATACGCAAGAGATCTTCGTAAAGGGTTCTAAGGAGGGCTTCATCTCTTGTAAAAAAATTTTTAAAATTCCGGTAGCCTCACAAAAGAGATCAATGATACAGGCATTCCCTTCAAAAGGAGTGCTTTTTAGGACAATAGCTTCTTCGTGGATAAACATAGAACTAATCTACCTTAACATATTAATGGAAGGGAAGGGGATTCTTATGGTAAGCTACGAGCAGATTTTCACGCACCGATAGCTCAATGGATAGAGTACCTGGCTTCGAACCAGGTGGTTGGAGGTTCGATCCCTCTTCGGTGCAATGACAATATTTGATCCATATAGAGGGCGCTGGGTTGTAGAAACCCCCGAGGAGATAGTCAGGCAGTCATGCCTAAAGCTCATGGTGGAAGAGCTTGGATACCCTTCAGGTCTTATTGCCGTAGAAAAGACTTTAAAAGAGCTCCTTAATAGCTCTAGACCCCCCTTAAGAAGGGCGGATATTCTCGCATTCTCTCCCTTAGGAGAGCCTCTTTTACTGATTGAATGTAAGGCTGTACCTCTAACGCTTGCTATGCAAAGACAAGTGAGGGGATATAATTTTTATATAAAAGCACCCTTTATAGCTCTGGTAAATGATAAAGAAGCGCTTTTTTCAAAGCATGGAGGGATCTTTCAAATAGGAATCCATCCTTATGAGTGGTGCCTGTTCCATGCAAGTATACCACCTTCTAGGTTATAGCAGCTTTTCCCCCAATAAGCGGTCCACATCTCAGCGACATGCTGCGAGCGTTTCCCTGACTTACAATAAAAAACAAAAGTATGGCCCTCTAGAGGCTCAAGGTTTTTGGGATGGAAGGTGGATAAGGGACAAAGAAGGCTATGGGGGATATGATCTTCTGTATATTCTTCTTTTTCTCGGACATCAATGATTAAAACGTTCTTCTTAGGCAGTTCTTCTGCCATGATGGTTGATATCAACATATAACATCCTGTATACCTAATAATATGAGATTTTTTCTATGTATTTTAGGACGATTTATACTTTTTTTGCGATATCGCATAGAGGTTGAGGGATTAGAATCTCTTACAAATAAAAAAGGTATCTGTTTTTTACCCAACCATCCCTCCGCAATCGATCCTGTTATTTTAATGGTTATTTTAGAGAGGAAGTTTAAACCGCGCCCAGTTGTTGTAGAAACTATGTATAAGATACCCTTTATTCATTCTCTTATGAAGTTAGTAAGGCCTATTGTAATTCCCAACTTTGATGAAGGGGGTAATGAATATACTAAGCTTCTTGCTAAGAGGGCCGTAAAATATATTCAAGAGGTAGTAAATAAAGGGGAGAACATCCTTTTATACCCTTCTGGAAAACTTAAAAGAAGCTCAAGAGAAGAATTGAAAGCGGCTTCAGGGGCTTTTGATGTTGTAAAGGGCTCTCCTGGAGCTAGATTTGTTCTGGTGAGAACAGAAGGGCTTTGGGGAAGTATCTTTTCCTATGCTCGAAATGAAAGCTCTAGCCAAATTTTACAAACACTTCTTAAATCAGCACTTATTATTATTCAGAATTTAATCTTTTTCGCTCCAAGACGTAGAGTAAAAGTTACTTTTTCTCAGGCGCCCCCCCTATTTTATAGCTATAACTCAAAAGATGAATTTAATAGAGCCCTAGAAAATTGGTATAATACACCCCAAGATTTGCTATCTCTTGTGCGAGAGTCTTTTTGGTCTTGGAAAAAACCAGAACCTTTAGATGTGAAGATACTTCCTGAAAAAGAGGAAAGGCCTCTTTCGGAAGAGGTTAAAAAAAAGGTGATTCATGAAATTGCCCATATTGCTAAAAGAAAAAGTGCAGAAATTGCCCTTAAGGATTCCCTCTCTTTGGACCTGGGTATGGATTCCTTGGATATTATTACGCTTATTAGCTATATAGAAGATGAATTTGCTGTCACAAAAATTGGTCCTGGTGATTTGGAAACAGTTTTTGATGCTATTTATATAGCCTCTTATAAAACTGAAAACAGAGCAGATCAAAAAATCAGCACGCAAGGATTTGTATCTATAGATGAGCGTAAGCCGCCTTTTTTAGTTAATGGAAAAACACTTGTAGAAGTTTTTTTAAAAAATTGTGATCGAAGGGGCGTGGAGCCTGCATGTGCAGATCTGATCTCAGGGCAAATATTTTCTTATGATGAATCCAAAAAAATAGTAGTAATCCTTAGTCGCTATTTTAAAAAATTACCCGAAAAAAAAATCGCAGTGATGATGCCTGCAACATCTAGGGCCTATTTTGTTATAATGGCGCTTATGTTAGCAGGCAAGACCCCCGTGATGGTCAACTGGGCGATGGGTAGCTCTTCACTTAAAGAGGTTGTTGGTATAGTTGGGATTAAACATATTATAACCTCTCGTAAGTTTGTGCATGGGGTTAAAATAATAGATCTAGAAGGGGTAGATCATCTTTTGCTGTTTTTAGAAGATATCGATATATCCCTCATAGATAAAATAGGAGGCGCTTTTATAGCGCGTAAATCAGCAGAGGCTCTTATGCGGAAAGCTCCGCCTCAAACAGAGGAGAGTCATGCTGTTATTCTCTTCACAAGTGGCTCAGAAAGCGCACCTAAAGCCGTCCCCCTTACCCATAAAAACATTCTTAGTAATCTGCGCGCATCTTTGGATATTGTTCCTTTCAATAAAGAGGATGTGCTTTTGGGGTTTTTACCCCCCTTTCATTCATTTGGGTTTGGAATAACGGGCTTAGGGCCTCTTCTTTCGGGTCTTCTTGTTGTTTTTTCTCCTGATCCAACAGATTCTTTTAGGCTAGCTGAGAGTATCATGCCTTGGCACGTGACTTTTTTATGTGGGGCTCCTACTTTTTTAAGAGGGCTTATCAATACTATAGGAAAAGGCAAGGGAGAGGGGGTGCGTCTTATTGTTACAGGTGCTGAGAAGGCACCTGCTATTTTAAGAAAAGAGGCACAAGAGAAAACCCCTAATGCTAAATTAGTTGAGGGTTACGGTATTACAGAATGCGGCCCCATCCTTACTTTGAATTTGCCAGGGGAAGAGTCAAGGGGAGTTGGTAGGGCGATTCCCCATGTGGAGTTAGCTATTTGTAATAGAGAAAAAACTAAATTGTTACCGCAGGGTCAGGAGGGGATCATCTTAGCTAAGGGTCCTGGTATTTTTAAAGGCTATCTTGCACACCTTAATAAGCGACCTTTTATTACGCTTGTAGAAAAAAAATGGTACGTGACGGGTGACCTTGGATATCTCGATGAGCAGGGGTTTTTATGGCTTTCTGGCCGTCTAAAACGTTTTGTTAAAATGGGAGGAGAAATGGTGAACCTTCTGATGCTTGAACAGACACTTCTTTCCGTTCTTCAGGACTCTGAAGCTCTGTGTCTTTCGATTATCGCTCTCGAAGAAGAGAATAAAAGGCCTGAGCTCATTCTTTTTACAACAAAAAAGATAAGTATTGAGGAGGTTAACCGTATCTTGCGGGATAAAAAAATCGGCTATTTAGCTAAGATTTCTCGTATAGTCCCACTTGTTGAGATGCCGTTATTGGGCACAGGTAAGATAAATATCCCATTTCTTGAAAATTATGTAAAAAATCTCGCATAAATAAAGTAATACTTGGTAATGTCCAGTTAATATGAGCGATAAGATAAATATAGGTGACTCTAGTTCCCGGCCATCCCCTGAAGAATTAGCCGCACTCCAGTTGCAAAATGCACAAGTTCAAAAGGATGAATCTAAGTCGACCTATATAATAAGTTCCGAGCTGCAATTTATGATCGACTCATTAAAAAATATGGCCTCGCAGCTGGAGCACCGTATTGATGAAGCTAAAAAAAAGATAAGTGAAGAGGCCTCAATGACAGTGGGGAGCACTCCTTCTGTTTCTACAGATAAGGGTACGGCCGCCTCCCTAATAAACACAACCGCCTACCCCATTAATGCGGCTGGTTTTGCTAAAGCATTAATCACCAGTCCTTCTCAAACAGGATCAAAAGCCCAGCTTCTTCTTTTATCCACGAATATAGATAATAGTGTTCAGCAGCTTACTAGGGCTCTGGAACCTTTATTAAAAACACTTAATTCAAATGTTAATACAGAATCACTTGAATCTGCCTTGCAGAAGCATTTGTTAGATACACGTGATGCTGTTAATCAAATAGAGACAGCACTTAAAATAGCGCCAGAACCCCCTAAGTCTTTAAGAAACCTTCAGAATAATTTAACGCAGGCAGCTCAGAAACTTCTTAAAGAGATAGCCCCTATACCTGAAGATACGGCTAGTTTAATGGCTTTTTCACAAAAACTTAATACACAGGTTCAAAGCCCGACAAGTGCACTCAATCAACTACACCTTCAGCATCAGAAAACAGTTAATGAAGTAGGAGGCTCTTTAGGGATGGTTTTGCCTTCGAGCAATTTATCCAGCCCTCGGCAGCCAAGAGGCTTGGCAGCTCCTCTTCAAGCAGCAGCAGCTATTACAGGCGGTGGATTGCCTCAAGCTCCTGAAAATCATGATTTTGGAGATATTCCTCAAGGTTTTACTACGCTCCCGCCGGTAAAGTCTTCGCATAACCCTTGGTCGGAAGTTTGGAAGTGGATATTTGGTAGCCAGGGTATGATGAATAGTATTGGAATAGAGATGAGTAGTCTTAACCATATTCTAAGCAATCAAAATGATGCTATGGGGGGATTTAGTGGTCTTCTTACAATATTTGAAGACCTGGCCGATTTTGGCATTAAATCTCACATTAACGCTTCCGTTACCCCAGGTAATAAGCAGGGGTGGTCGGAAATGGTAAAGATTGCCCAAGGAATGCAAAAGTTTATGACAAAGACCGGCTCTCAAGGAATGGAGGGGGTTGTTAAAAGAGCCAGGAATGATTTTAGTAAATTAAGTGCCGCTATTAATAAATTAGAGAAGCAGTCTTCAGGCCCCTTACATAAATTTGCAGAAAGTATGGAAGCTGGTTTTTTCAGTATGTATAATCGGATGGCTATTATAGGGGGTGTATTTAATACGCCATTTAGTCATCAAAAAACTTTTCAATATCACCAGTGGCACCACACCCCAGGTGGTTGGGCTAGGGTCTCAGCTATACACCATCCATTCAAAAGCGAAAAGGCATGGCTAGCATCCTTGAATGCAGATGGAAATGCCTTTAATCGAGGAGCCGCAAACTTTGGAAGGGGAGCTAAGGATGGGGGCTCTAATATTCAATCGATGCAAACACAGACTCAGTCTAAAGTCAAGACAGCTATGATGTATTACCAGCAGCTTTTGCAAACAGGCCCCTCACTCATACAGATACTGGGTCAGCTGGCTGCAGCTGTTGCGAATAATATGAAAGGCGGATGAGGATGGTTCTTCATTGGTTTAAGAAAAAATCTCCAGAGTCATCGGATCCAGCCCAGGAAGCTGCTATTCATTACTTGCTTAGAAGAGAAAAGCAAAAATCCACACGACTCGTAGGGCATATTCAAAGAGTATGGGCATCTCCTGAAGAGGAGAGATCTTTTCTGGGTATAGAAGCTATTTTAAAAAAACATATGCCGCTATATGTGATAAAGGATATGGAAAGAGTCCGAAGAGATCATTCAAAAGGTCTTTTTAAAGAGATTCCTCCAACAGATAGAGAACTGCTAGTACGCCTTATGGACTATAGTTGGATGGTGGAAGGCTTTTCTCAAGAAACGGTAGGGGTGAATGGAACGGAGTGGATTTATACCCTTTTTGAAAGGGCGCGCCATCAGCGTCTTTTAGCCTATCATCTTTATCAGTTAGTAGAGCGGCTTGAAGAAGAGTTAAAGGCTTGTAGGGATGCTGGATTACAGCAATTTATGTATGAAGCGCTTATAGAAAAAGGCCTTATAAAATCAGGTGTGCAAATACTTATATGGGACTCTCTTTTACTCAATCAAAAAAAAGAGATGCTTCAAAAAGAGAGGCTGAAAGGATTTCTAAGGAATCTTTCTTTAGAATTAGCACATATTATGGTCAGGGAAATTAAAGAGGGGGTTAATCTCATGCAAAGAACCCTTACAGAAAGGGCCTTGCAGAAAGAACCTATTGCTTTTGAGGAAGAGGTTGGGCTTGATAAGCTTAAAGAGAAGATTTTTCAGCTGCAAGAGTTTGCCGAAAATCTCCATATAGGTGCTCTGGAGAAACAGTTGCTTGCCAAGCAAGCAGTTTAATTGCTATAATCTCCTTATATGGATTTAAAGTTATTTAATACAGAGAAGCGTATAAAAGAGATTTTTAAGCCGATTAGTCCAGGTCTTGTTAAGATATATACATGTGGCCCGACTATTTATAATTTTGCCCACATAGGTAACTTTCGTACCTATGTTTTTGAAGATATTCTGCGAAGAACTTTTGAGTTTTTAGGTTACCAGGTAGAGCAGGCTATGAACCTGACAGATGTAGACGACAAAACCATTAACGGCGCGCTGGCTCTGCAGCTTCCCTTAAGTACCTTTACAGATATCTATAAAAAAGCTTTTTTTGAGGATATTAAGAGCTTAAATATTGAGCCTGTAGAATACTATCCAGAGGCTACCAATTATATTGGGCAGATGATTTTAATGATCGAAGAGCTTCTAGCTAAAGAGGTTGCTTATAAAGGCCATGATGGCAGTATCTATTTTTCTATTGCGAAATTTCCTTCTTATGGGCGCTTAAGTCATTTAGATAAACAAGAGCTGCAAGTAGGAGCCTCTGAGAGATTACAGGCCGATGAGTATGAAAAGGAAAATGCCTGCGACTTTGTTCTTTGGAAGGCCTTTGATCCTGAACGTGATGGTGATATTTTCTGGGAAAGTCCTTTTGGGAAAGGGCGTCCTGGCTGGCATATTGAATGTTCAGCCATGGCTTCAGCACTGCTTGGTAATACAATTGATGTGCATGTTGGGGGCGTAGACAACATGTTTCCGCACCATGAAAATGAGATTGCTCAGTCAGAATCTTGCTTCGGATGCCAGTTCGTGAAATATTGGCTGCATGCTGAGCATCTCCTTGTAGACCATAAGAAGATGTCAAAGAGCCTTGGGAACTTCTATACTTTAAGAGATCTACTCGATAAGGGATATACAGGTTATGAGGTGCGCTATATGTTACTTCAGACGCACTACAGAACGCAGTTAAATTTTACATTACAAGGACTGGATGCTGCGAGATTCTCTCTACAGCGTCTTCATGACTTTGTCTTCCGCCTTGAGAATGCAAAAGGCCAAGGGGGAGAACCCAACTCTTTCTTACCCGCATTTGTTGCACACATCGCAGATGATTTTAATATTTCTGCGGCCCTTTCTGTGTTATTTGACTTTCTTCGTGATACTAATTCTCTAATCGATCAGGGAAAAATTGGCTGCGTTGAATCTTCCTATATCCTTTCACTACTCAAAAAAGCAGATAAGGTGCTCGGTGTTATTTTTCTTCCTCAGCCAGCTATTGATAGCCATCTTGAAGAGCTTCTTCAAAAACGTGTACAAGCGCGTAGTGAAAAAAATTTTACGGAAGCAGATATTATACGCCAAGCCCTTCTTTTAGAAGGCTACCTTATCGAAGACACCGCAACTGGAGCTAGACTTAAGAAAAAATGAATAAAGATGAGCAATATATCGTAGCTCTCTATCAACTAGCGGGTATCGGGGGGATTAAGGATCGTTATGAGATGGGTGTTCAGGTAGGACTTTCTGAGCGCGCAGTTAATGCTATCCTTAACTGTCTCGAGCAGGCCAATTTTGTAAAAAAAATTGGTACTAAGCAGGTCTTTTTAACTGCCCAAGGCGCTCGTCTTGCAGAGACACTCATGCTACCTGGTAAAAAATAAAATAAGTCTCTTCAGCGAAAGAAGATCCCCCTTATGAGGGGGCTTTTTATTTGAAATTAATCATTATTTTCTTCCTTCATCAGAGGAAAAAATATCACATCACGAATGGATGTAGCACCTGTTAATAACATTACCATGCGGTCTATGCCGATACCAATGCCAGCAGCAGGGGGCATTCCTTGACAGATAGCTTCGAGAAAGTCTTCATCAAGGGGATTGGCTTCTTCATCGCCAGAAAGACGCTTAGCATTTTGCTCTTCCAGGAGAGAGCGCTGAAGGACTGGATCATTAAGTTCGCTATAAGCATTACATATTTCACTGCAAAGGATAAAGCTTTCAAAGCGCTCGACAATATTCTCAGAGCGTTCTTGAGGCGCTCTATGGAGCTTGCAAAGAGGGGTTGTTTCAATAGGGTGGTCCGTAATGTGATGGGGATCGATAAGGTGACTTTCGACAAACTCTTCAAAGATTTTAGCAATTAGAATACCTCTAGGGGCACTTTTTAATATAAGAAGATCTACTTTCCCAGCTAATTTAGCTATTAACTCCTCATCACTTAAAAGATCCACGGAAAAACCAGCATATTTTTCAATAGAGTCTTTCATGGAAATACGCCTCCAAGGAGCTTTTAGATCAATAGGGGTCAGCTCACCCGTTTTGGGATGGGGGTAGTGAATAATTGTCTTGCCATGGAGCTTGAGTGCTACTTGTTCAAAGAGCTCTTCGACAAAGCGCATCATATCGTTATAATCCCAGAAGGCTGCATAGGCCTCTAGAAGAGTAAATTCTGGATTATGACTCTTGTCGATACCCTCATTGCGAAAAACTTTACCAATTTCATAAATGCGGTTCATCCCTCCAACAAGGAGCTTTTTGAGGCCAATTTCTAGAGAAATACGCAGATAAAAGTCTGAATCTAGAGCGTTAACATGGCTTAAAAAAGGTTTGGCTTGAGCACCCCCGTAAGTATTTGTCAAAATAGGAGTTTCTACTTCTAGAAAATCATAATTACTAAAGTATTTGCGAATCATCTTCAAAATACGGCTGCGATCTATGAAAGTATTCATTACTTCCGTATGAGAAATCAGATCGAGCCAGCGTTTGCGATAGCGAACTTCTTTGTCTGTAAGACCGCTATGCTTTTCAGGTAAGGGAAGAAGTGTTTTACAAAGGAGCGTTACTTTTTTAGCAAATATCGTTAGCTCGCCTTTATGTGTTCTAAAAATATGGCCTTCAATGCCTAAGATGTCACCTAGATCGACCTTCTTTTCAAGGAATTTAGTAGAACTTTCCTCACCTGTCAACCCCTCTATTTTTGTATGGTCGCGATTAAACATCACTTGAATGCGACTTGTGCCCTCTTGAATTTGGGCAAAAATATTTTTTCCCATTGAACGGAAAAGGACAAGCCTAGCTCCGACAGTCACAGATTTTGTTAAACCACTTTCGGCAGCACCGCTATCACCCATTTCAGCTGTGTTAAATTCTTCAATAATAGCTGCTACCGTTGAGCAGGGTTTAAAGATTGCTGGATAGGGATCAATGCCTAATTCCTTAATTTCATATAGTTTGCGTGTGCGATTACGAAACTCTTCATGACTATGATAGTCTACCATGATAGGGATCTCCAGAATGCGCTAAATTTTTAAGAAGAATAGCAGAAAAGAGCTTTTAGGGTTCATCGCTTCTTTTTTTAGTTAATCATCTATCATTTCCCTAGTAAGAAACAACAAAAGAAGGATCATCGATATCTAAAGGATCTTAAATACAATACTTCTCATGTAATTAAAAATGGAACTGACATTATTTTAAAAAAAGGTGGAGATAGGGTCTACATCAATATAGAGGGCAACACCTGTTGGCACCTTGGCCTGATCTATTATTTTTTGAATCCTATAGTTCATAGAATAAACACTTGGCCCACGTAAAATAATTTGAAAACGGTATTTATCTTTAATCTTAGCATGCCCTGTAGGAATAACTGGATTAATTTGATAAACAGGATCAATAGAGAGCTGATCCCATATCTGCACTGCTAGTTGAAAAACTTTTTCCTTATCTAAGCCTATAAAAAGAAGGCGGACAATATGTAAATAGGGGGGGTATTCAAAGAGTTTACGTGTCTCTATTTCTTGTTCATAAAAACGGGTGTAATCTTGCTTCGCTGCCAGCTTTATCAGGGGATTGCTGGGATTAAATGTTTGAATAATTACTTTTCCTTGGCTGAATGTGCGCCCAGCTCTTCCGGAAACTTGTGTGAGGAGTTGAAAGACGTGCTCACTTGCGCGAAAGTCGGGAATCGATAAGCTTGCATCCCCATTTAATACACCCACAAGTGTAACAGAAGGGAAGTGTAACCCTTTTGTAACCATCTGTGTGCCAATTAAAACATCCGCTTTCCCTGTGCGAAATGCATGAATAATCTTTTCATGACTACCTTTATGCTTAGTTGTATCAGCATCAAGACGCAGCGTCCGGACGTCGGGTAGAATTGCATGGAGGGCTCGTTCAGCTAGCTCTGTACCCGCTCCTTTATAGCGCATAACAGCCTCTTTTTTACAAGAGGGACAGGTAATGGAGGGCTTTGTCTGAAATCCACAAGAGTGGCAGGAGAGTGTATTTTCATTATGATGAAAGGCCATACTGACATCACAGTGAGGGCATTCTATTACGTGTGCACAATGAGTGCAGAGCTGGGTTGTATGATAGCCGCGACGGTTAAGAAAAATAATTGTTTGTTCACCAAGAAGAAGTCTTTCTTTAATCCCTGATAGAAGTTCATCACTAAAGAGGTTAGATCCACGTTCTATAGCACGTTTCATATCTATAAGTTCAATAGAGGCCATAAGACCACTTCCTTGGCGCACCTTTAATAGGGAGAGCTCGTATTTACCCAGTTGCGCATTAAAGTAACTCTCGAGGCTTGGAGTAGCGCTCCCTAATATAACCGGCGCCTTAGCAAAAAAACCCCGCATAACAGCCACGTCGCGTGCATGGTAAGAAGGGGAGTCATCTGTTTGCTTGTAGCTTGGTTCATGCTCCTCATCGACAATAATAAGTCCTAAATTTTTCATGGGCGAGAAAATAGCAGAACGAGCGCCTAAAACAATACGGATCTCTCCAGAGCGTATGGCAGACCAAGTAGCACTTCGTTCCCCATCACTCAGGCGGTGATGTAACAGAGCGATCTTATGATCAAAGCGACTACAAAAGCGCTCATATGTCTGTGTGGTAAGAGCAATCTCTGGAACTAAAATGAGTGCGGACATCCCTCTATTAAGACATTCCTCGATGCTTTGTAGATAGACCTCCGTCTTTCCGCTTCCTGTTATCCCATAAAGAAGGTGAGTCTTATAAGAGCCTAGAGAATGGACAATTTTATTCAGGGCAGCTTGCTGATCCTCACCTAATTTTTTAGGAGGAGAGCGAAAATATTCAGGCGAATCTAAAAGATCTCCCGCAAGCTTTTTTAACTCTAAAAAACCTTTGGCAACTAACGAATCGACAGAACTGCGCTGACAGCCAGTCTGTTCTATAAGTTCGGAAAGAAAAATATTTTTACGCACCTTTAGCATTGCTTCAAGGATAAGAGCTTGATTGGGCGCGCAAGGACGTATAAGCAGAATGGCAGCGATGAGTTCATCACGGCTTTTCAAGCGTCTTACCTCCAGCTGTGTTTTTTGCTCGACACTTTTGCGCACGCCTGCTGGTAACATGGTTCTTAGTACGGGGCCCAGACTACAGCAGTAATATTTGGCCATCCAAAGAGCTAGTTCAAAAAGATCTTCTCCAATGAGTTCTTTTCCATCACAGGCAATGGCATGAATCGGCCGGACTTTGTTAAAAGCGCTCTCGGCTTTTAGGCAGAGGACATAGCCACGACGTATAGAGCCTCGAATAGGTACATCTACAGCCATGCCTTTAATAATCTTTCCTTGAAAATGGGGCGGAATAGCGTAATCAAGAGGCTGCATGGAGGTTCCCTCTAAAGCCACAGAGACATAGTTTAGGGAGTCTGAATCATTTGCCATACTTTATGCTTCAAAGAGGGGTTGTTTGTCATAGAGGAGGGGGGGGGGATTTCTACAAAGCGGCATTGAAAAAAGTGGCTTTTAAGAGAATCAACCTCTGTACTTAAAGCTCTTTCAAAGATTACAAGACGTGCTTTAGAATCCTTAAGAACTGCAAATTCCTCCCAAGATATAAGAATGGCGCTCATAATTTTTGTGTTAATAGCCTTTTCTAAATCATAAAAGAGGGGATGGCAGGGGGCTTTAAAAACAAGAAGAGCCTCTTGATGAGTGATCTTTTTTTTCCATCGTGTTTTTTTAACAAGAGCGGGTTTATCACAAAGGGGGCTCTCGAAGATCTGTGTATGAGGGGAGAGAGTCTGTAAAATTTTTTTAAAGGCATTTGGAAATAAAGGAGGCCCTGATAATTTTTTAGAAGAAGGTAATTCAATGGTTGCGAGCTCTTCTTTTTTGATAATTCTAGAAATGGCAATGGGATAGGGATTTAAAGCACCCTCTTTTAAAGAATAATCGTCTGCGGAGGGAGCTGGATTCCCTATTAGGGAATGACGATCTTCAACTACAAATATTTCTGGGCCAATTAGAACTGTAGGAGAGTCTCTTAATAGAAGGTCTTTTTCAGGCTTCAATAGACGAAGAGTCTCTCTTACAAGAGCAAGTAAATCATTCATAAAGTTTTTGAAATATATCCACTTTAAGCTATTTTCTACCAGATGCTTGCAAATTACTGCCTCTAAAAAAGAATGTTTTTTTAGAAAGGAGCTTTTTTTTCAACCTAAGATCCTTGATTCTCAAAGTGGGATGAGGAGCTCGCATAAGCCTCTTTAAACCCTTGAGTTCGCAAAACACAGGCATCGCATGCGCCACAAGCTTTATTATTATGAGGATCATAACAACTAAAGGAAAGGGAAATGGGAGCAGCCAGGTGAAGTCCTTCTAAAATGATTTCCTTTTTTGAAAGATCGATAAGAGGCGTATGTACAGATATGGACTTATCTTTAATAGCGAATTGTAAAAGAGTATTAAAAGCTGTAAAAAATGCAGGAGAACAGTCTGGATAGCAGTTCCGGTCATGGATGTTTGCTCCTATCATAATTTGAGAAAATCCAAAGCTTTCGGCAAAGCTAACTGCATAGCTTAAAAAAAGAGTATTACGTGCAGGGACGTAAGTTGAAGGAATACCCAACATTTCTTGAGGAGGGCGATGTTTAACAACGGGTTGGTCAATATCTGTAAGGGCAGAGGAGCCTGGAATGATGAGGGGGATAATATGGTGCTGGATGCTTAAGTGATCCGCAATAAGTTTTGCGGCCTCAAGTTCATAGTTATGGCGCTGCTGATAATTGAAGCTTAGAGCAACGACTTCGCCTTTTTTCTGGGCGATAGCTGCCATAACACAAGAATCCAGTCCGCCACTTAATAAGACAATTGTCTTCATACGCCTCTTGTATTAGGTGTCCAAATAAATTTATGCATCTGCATATTAAGGCGGATAGGATATTTAGCCTCCAGGATCCATTTAACGAGTTCTTGGGGTTCGAGTTTTCCAAAAACAGGTGAGAAGAGAACATTATTTTTTAAGTTATAAGTTTTACAGATATCTAAAGCGTAGTCAAAGTCTTCCCTATGAAGAAGGACAAACTTGACCTCATCAAGGGGTTTTAAAAGGGTTAGGTTCTCAAAATAATTTTTGGCAGACATCCCACTTCCTGGGCATTTAATATCTAAAATAACAACAACCCGAGGATCTACCTCCTCCGTAGAAAGAGAGCCTCCTGTTTCTAAACTAACCTTATAACCCAGGTCACTAAGAGCGGTCATTAGGGAATAAACAGGCTTTTGTAAAAGGGGTTCTCCCCCTGTTATACAGACGTGGCTATGAGCGTAATTCTTTGTTTTTAAGAGAATATCCTCCAGCGAGAAAAGGTCTCCTTTCTTAAAAGAATAAGAGGTGTCGCACCAGGTACATCTTAGATTACAGGCCGCCAAACGGATAAAAGTAGTGGGCAATCCAGTTAAACTCGTTTCTCCTTGGACACTTTCAAAAATCTCGATTAATCGTAAAAACATAGGTAAGAAGTATACAGGATAAGCGAATTTTGGTAATTTATTTAATGAAAGTATTTATATATGAAAACCACTTTTTACCAAACTCGCCGTAATGCCCCCTATTTATTAAAGTATTAGGCCTCTCATGGGAGAGTAAAAAATGGCTTAGTGATGTTTTGCAAACTTTTCCTTAAGTAACGCATGATACACAAAGAGGTATCAGGTATGCTTATCTTTAATATCGTAGCGAAATCTTATGCACAGATGGATGTTTAATGCAGGCAAAAGTAATTATTCTTGGGTGCGGAGGCTCTATGGGAGTGCCTGTTATCGGATGTTCTTGCCCTATATGTCACAGTAAGGAATCTTTTAATAAAAGGTTCAGGACCTCTATGGCTTTGCAGGTAGAAGATAAGATTTTTTTAATTGATTGTGGACCCGACTTCCGCAGTCAAGCAATAGCTCAAGATATAAGACACGTAGATGCACTTTTGCTGACCCATACACACTTTGACCATATTGCAGGAATTGATGATCTGCGCATTTTTTGCCTACGGTCGCAAGAAGCAATGCCCTGCTATCTATCGGAGAAAAGCCAGGAGGAGTTACAGAAAAAATATTATTATCTTTTTGAAAAAGATGATGAGTCTGTTGTGCGTTTAAACTATAATGTATTAAAAAACCCTAGAGGTTCCTTTAAAGCGCTCGGAGTAAGCTTTCGTTATTTTACATATTATCAATCCTCTATGAAAGTCACCGGTTATCGCATAGGGAATTTTGCTTATGTAACCGATATTAAAGAATATGAGGGGGCTCTTTTTGACGATCTTATAGGAATAGACTATCTTGTTTTAAGCATGCAAAGAAAAGAGGGCTCATATGCACACCTCTCCTTAAGGGACATTATTGATATTCAAGAAAAAGTGCGCCCTCAGTATTGTTATATTACCCATATGGGTCACGAAATTGATTATTATGATCTCAAAGAATATTTGCCTATAGGAATTGCACCAGCTTTTGATGGGCTTTCATTTTGGATTAATTTGGAGAATAAAATATGAGTGAAAAACAAACCGTCCCATCTGTTATAGACCTATCTATTCTTGCTGCCAAAAAACCGCTTCTGGTGAGTACATATACTCAAGCAGAGCCTAAAAATGAGTGTGAAGACTCTTTAAATGAACTCGAAAGACTTTTGGAGACTCTCGGCATACCTAAGGGAATTAAAGAAGCTTGTCCCCTACGTCAATTTAATGCGGCAACTTATTTAGGTAGTGGCAAAGTTGAAGAGCTTGTTGAGCTTTCGCGTAAAAATAACTGCGATCTTATTGTTATTGACGATGAGTTGCCTCCAGCTCAACAACGTAATTTAGAGAATCTTTTCCAGAGGCCAGTTGTTGATAGAACTGAAATTATTTTAGAGGTCTTTGCTCAACATGCTAAGAGTAGAGAAGCTAAATTACAAATCGAAGTTGCGCAAATTCGCTACCAGCTCCCCAGACTCAAAAGATTATGGAGCCACTTATCTAGGCAACGAGGAGGGGGGGTTAATCAAAAGGGGGAGGGGGAGCAGCAGCTTGAGATCGATAAAAGACTTCTACGCAAAAAATTTGAAGGCCTTCAGAAAGAACTTGAGCAAGTACAGCTTTATAGAAACACACAAAGAAGAGCGCGTGAAAGGTCGGGTATAGCAACTTTTGCAATTGTTGGTTACACTAATTCAGGTAAGTCAACACTTCTTAAAGCATTAACAGAAGCAGATGTGCTTATTGAAGATAAGTTATTTGCAACTTTAGATACTACAACGCGTAAATACTGCCTTCCTAATCACCAAGAGATTCTTCTAATTGATACGGTTGGTTTCATTAAAAAACTCCCCCACACACTTGTAGCTGCTTTCCGTAGCACACTTCAAGAGGCAATGAGTGCCGATATACTTCTTCATCTTATGGATGCAAGCTCTCCCCTGGTAGGGAAACAAGCAGAGGCTACTTTATCAGTTCTTAAAGAACTAGGAGCCCAAGATAAGCCTATTATCACGCTTTTTAATAAAGCAGAATTAGTCAAAGACCCTCTTATTTTAACACGTCTTAGATTAACATTTCCCAAGTCTGTTACAATCTCTGCATTAAAGAAAGAAGGCTTTGATCTTTTATTAGAGTATATGGAACGGGAGCTCTCAGAGCGCAGAAAGCTTGTCCATTTAAGGGTTCCACAGAAGGATTACCATATAGTTGCTGAAATTGAAAGACGCGGTCTAATTCTTACAAAAGAGTTTGACAATGAGTTTATTTTAATAAAAGCAGAGCTTCCGCATGATTTGGCACAGAAATTATTACCTTATAGGATCGAATCCTAGGATGGTTCTAGAGAAACTATTAAGATTTTTCTGCATTTATAAAATAAATTTACTGGTAAAAAAAGTCATTAGTATTATATATACAACGGTAACCATATCATTGCATTTAGAATGAGGTTATACACTCTGCAGAGTGGATTAATAAAAGTTTAAGGGAAATTTGGAGATATATGAAAAAAATTCTTAGTTTATTTACAGGAATTATTGCTGTTGGATCAGCTTACGCCTCACCCGTTCTTAGCCCCAACGCCGCAGCTGTTCACACAGATGGCGTATTCTTCTGTGATGATTGCAGCTGTTGGTCATTACGCGCCGGCTTCAGAGGGGATTACGTTTTTGATCGTAAGCTATCCTCTACTGCTAATGTGACTAGTAACAGGACCAGCATCATGTCTAATGAGGGT